>CAIOJR010000070.1 GCA_903858685.1 uncultured Caulobacterales bacterium
GCCTGGAAACCCCCATCGGGGACGAGGAAGACAGCCATCTGGGCGACTTCATCGAGGACAAGAATGCGGTCCTGCCGATCGACGCCGCCATCCAGTCCAACCTGCGCGAAACCACCACGCGGGTCCTGGCCTCGCTGACCCCGCGTGAAGAACGCGTGCTGCGCATGCGCTTCGGCATCGGCATGAACACCGACCATACGCTTGAAGAAGTGGGTCAGCAGTTCAGCGTCACGCGCGAACGGATCCGCCAGATCGAAGCCAAGGCGCTTCGCAAACTCAAACACCCCAGCCGCTCGCGCAAACTGCGCAGCTTCCTGGACAGCTAGGGCTTAAGTCCGTGGCGGTCAGCGTAGAGGCGTCGCGCGTGCGACGCCTTTTTGCGTTGGGGGAGCTGTTTCCACCCACTTGGTCAGAAAATCTTCCAGATGCATCGATAGGGCGGTTCCATGAATACGCCTTTTGATTGAGTTCAATTCGCCTCAGGGGCGACTTGTCGCGCCTCTGAGACAGGCTTTCTGCGCCTCATGTTCCTGAAGCGCCAAAATACGAATTGTCCCATCCGCCGTGCCAGGCTCGATTCATCCGCCGCGCCCCCCATTAGGGGTTCCGTTTCGCCGGGTTTGCGCTATACACGCCTCGCAAAACGGAGTGTCTTATGGAGATTCGCGAAGGTCTTACCTTCGACGACGTTTTGCTCGAACCGGGTGAATCGGCAGTCATGCCGGGCCAGGTCTCCACAGCAACGCGTCTGACAAAAACAATACCGCTCAACATCCCCCTTCTGTCGTCCGCGATGGATACGGTGACGGAGAGCCGGCTGGCCATCGCCATGGCCCAGTCGGGCGGTATGGGCGTCATTCACCGTAATCTGACGTTGGACGAGCAGGCCGAGCATGTGCGCGAAGTGAAGCGCTATGAAAGCGGCATGGTGATCAATCCGATCACCATCAACCCGGAAACCACCCTGGCCGAGGTTCGTGCAATCAAGGCGAGGCGCCATGTGTCGGGCTTTCCGGTGGTGGAGCGCGAAACGGGCAAGCTGGTGGGCATTCTCACCAACCGCGACGTGCGCTTCGAGACCGACGGCTCCCAGACGGCGGGCGAACTGATGACCCGCGAGGGTCTGGTCACGGTGCGCGAAGGCGTCACCCAGGCCGAGGCCCGCGCCCTGTTGCAGAAGCGCCGGATCGAACGGCTGATCGTGGTCGATGACGACTATCGCGCCGTGGGTCTGGTGACCGTCAAGGATATGGAAAAGGCGGAAGCCTTTCCGCTCGCCGCCAAGGACGAACGCGGCCGCCTGCGGGTCGGCGCCGCCTCAACCGTGGGCGATGCGGGCTATGAACGCTCCATGGCCCTGATCGAGGCGGGCGTGGACGCAGTGGTGATCGACACCGCTCACGGCCATAGTATTCACGTCGCCGAGGCGGTTCGCCGCATCAAGCGCGAGAGCAACACGGTTCAGGTGATCGCCGGAAACGTCGCCACCTATGACGGCGCGCGCGCCCTGATCGATGCAGGCGCGGATGCGGTCAAGGTCGGGATCGGTCCGGGCTCCATCTGCACCACACGCATCGTGGCGGGCGTCGGCGTGCCGCAATTGACCGCCATTTCCGATGCGGCGCGCGCGGCTCTGGGAACCGATGTCTGCATCATCGCCGACGGCGGCGTGAAGTTCTCGGGCGATCTGGCAAAGGCCATAGCGGCGGGCGCCACAACCGTCATGATGGGGTCCATGTTCGCCGGCACCGAAGAGGCGCCGGGCGAGGTGTTCCTCTATCAGGGACGCTCCTACAAGTCCTATCGCGGCATGGGATCCGTCGGCGCCATGGCTCAGGGCTCTGCCGACCGGTACTTCCAGAAGGAGGTGTCCGACACCTTCAAGCTGGTGCCGGAAGGGATCGAGGGTCAGGTGGCCTTCAAGGGGCCGATTGGCAATATCCTGCATCAGTTGGTCGGCGGCCTGCGCGCCTCCATGGGCTATGTCGGGGCGGAGACGATCGAAACCTTCCAGCGCAAGGCGCGATTTGTTCGCATAACAGGGGCAGGGCTTCGCGAAAGCCACGTTCACGATGTACAAATAACGCGTGAAGCGCCCAACTATCCAACAAGGGCGTAATCTGAAGAGGAACGCCCCATGACGCCTGCCTTGACCCTATTGGTCTGGACCTTGGTCCTGGCCTTTATCCAGATTCTGCTGTTCGACTTCGCCCGTACCGGACAGTACGGTTTGAAGTGGAATACAAGCCCGCGCGACGGCGAGATGCCGCCGCTCAATCCCGTCGCCAACCGGCTGAAGCGGGCGCAGGACAATCTGTTCGAGACCCTGCCCCTGTTCATCGCCGCTGTGCTGGTGGCGCATCTGGCCGGTCGCGAGACCGCCAATGTGGTGCTGGGCGCCCAGATCTATTTCTGGGGTCGGGTCGTCTATGTGCCGCTCTACGCCTTTGGCGTGCCGCAGATCCGCTCCCTGGTCTGGCTGGTCAGCACGGCTGGCCTGATCATGGTGGTCCTGCCCTTGTTGGGCGCATGACCCCAGGGGCGCGGTTGCAGGCCGCGATCGAGGTCCTCGACCAGATCCAGGCAAGCCGCGCCCCGGCCGACGGCGTCCTCAAGTCCTGGGGACGTGAACATCGTTTCGCCGGCTCCGGCGACCGACGGGCCATTGCCGAGCGGGTCTATACCGTCCTGCGTGCGCGGGTGCGGCTGTCCTACCTCATGTCCGGGGAGGATGGCCGTGCGCTGCTGCTGGGCGCCCTGAAACACCTCGACGCGCTCACTATCGACGAAATCGACGCGATCTGCTGCGGCGAGCGCTGTCCTGCGCCGCTGAGCGACGAAGAGCGCGCCCTGTTGAGTGCGACCGAGCCGGACCTGCCCGACTGGGTGGAGGCTGGCGTGCCGGAGTTCATTGCGCAGAGCTTCAAGGAACAGTTTGGCGAGGCCTGGATCGATGAGGCCCAAGACCTGATCACGCCACGCGCGCCGGTCGATCTGCGCATCAACACACTTCGCGCCGGTATTGACGATCCGGTCGGCGGGGCTCTGCGTCTCATGGCTCACGAGGGCTTCACGCCCAAACCCTCGCCCCTGTCGGCGCTGGGACTGCGACTTCCGCCCGCCGCCGCGCCCGATGTGCAAAAGCTGCGGGCCTATACGTCCGGCTGGATCGAGGTGCAGGACGAGGCGAGCCAGATCGCAGGCTTTCTCGCCGATGCGCGGCCCGGCCAGACGGTGGTGGACTATTGCGCGGGCGGCGGCGGCAAGACCCTGATCTTCGCCCAGACCATGCAGGGGCGTGGTCGCCTGATCGCCTGCGACGTCAACGCCAAGCGGCTGGCGGTGATCCCGGAGCGACTGGCCCGCGCCACCGCCAGGGCCGACATCCGCCGCACCGGCGAGGACGGCTCTGGTCTGGATGATCTGGCCGGCCGGGCGGATCTGGTCTTTGTCGATGCGCCCTGTTCAGGCTCGGGCACCTGGCGCCGGCATCCGGAAGGCGCGTGGCGCATTACGCCAGCCTCCATCGGACGACTGGCGGACCTGCAACTGGCGATCCTGACCCGCGCGGCCAGGCTGGTGAAGCCCGGCGGGCGTCTGGCCTACGCCACCTGTTCTGTGCTGGCGCAGGAAAACGGCGCCGTGGCGGACATGTTCGCCGCCGCCTGTCCCGACTTTGTTCCCCTGCCCATCACAGAGGCCGCCCGCACGCCCAACCTGACCGATCAGGCGCGCGAAACCCTGGGCCGCATCGCCGACGGCCATCGCCTGCAACTGACGCCCCATCGTTCGGGAACAGACGGCTTCTATCTGGCCCTGTTCACCCGCCGACCCAAAGACTGAAGTGAGGACCCCCATGAGCGCCGTCAAACCGCAACACCAGAGCCTCCTGATCGTCGATTTCGGCAGCCAGGTCACACAGCTCATTGCACGCCGGGTGCGTGAAACGGGCGTCTATTGCGAGATCCATCCGTTCGACAAGGTCAATGCCGACTTCCTGGCCAGCTTCCGCCCCGCCGCCGTGATCCTGTCTGGCGGCCCGGCCAGCGTGCATGAGGCCTTCAGCCCCGCCGTGGACGTCGCGGTGTTCGATCTGAACGTGCCAGTGCTGGGGATCTGCTATGGAGAGCAGACCATGTGCGCCACGCTGGGCGGCGTGGTGGAGCCTGGAACCACGCGCGAATTTGGTCGGGCGGAGATTCAGATTGTGCGCGACTCGCCCTTGTTCGAGGGCCTTGGCGGCGTCGACCATCGCGAAACCGTGTGGATGAGCCATGGCGACAAGGTGACCGCCTTGCCGGTCGGGTTCGAGCCCATCGCCGTCTCGGACGGCTCGCCCTACGCCGCCATCGCCCATGAGGCGCGCAGGCTCTATGCTGTGCAGTTTCATCCCGAAGTCGCCCATACGCCACGCGGCGCGGTCATGCTGCGCAACTTCACCCATCGCATTGCGGGCTTGAGCGGCGACTGGACCATGGCGGCGTTTCGCGAGGAATCCATCGCGCGCATCCGGGCTCAGGTGGGCTCGGGCCGCGTGATCTGCGGCCTGTCCGGCGGCGTGGATTCGTCCGTCGCCGCCGTCCTGATCCATGAGGCCATCGGCGATCAGCTGACCTGCGTCTTTGTCGACACCGGCCTGATGCGCGCCAATGAGGCGCAGGAGGTCGTGACCCTGTTCCGCGACCACTACAATATCCCTCTGGTTCATGTGGATGCGGGCGAGGTCTTCCTCGGTGCTCTGGCGGGCGTGAGCGATCCGGAGACCAAGCGCAAGATCATCGGGCGGCTGTTTGTCGAAATCTTCGACGCCGAGGCGGGCAAGATCGGCGGGGCGGGGTTCCTGGCCCAGGGCACGCTCTATCCCGACGTGATCGAGAGCGTGTCGGTCACGGGCGGACCATCCGTGGTGATCAAGAGCCACCACAATGTCGGCGGCCTGCCCGAACGCATGAAGATGAAGCTGGTCGAGCCCTTGCGCGAACTGTTCAAGGACGAGGTGCGGGTGCTGGGGCGAGAGCTGGGCCTGCCGCCCGCCTTTGTCGGCCGCCACCCCTTCCCCGGACCGGGACTGGCCATCCGCATTCCCGGCGAGATCACGCCGGAAGCGGTCTCCATCCTGCAGAAGGCCGACCTGATCTGGCTGGACGAGATCAGAAAGGCGGGCCTCTATGACACCAACTGGCAGGCCTTCGCCGTATTGCTGCCCGTGCGCACCGTGGGCGTCATGGGCGATGCGCGTACCTATGAACGCGTGCTGGCCCTGCGCGCGGTCACCTCCACTGACGGCATGACCGCCGACTTCTTCGAGTTCCCCTGGGACGTGCTCGGCCGCGCCGCCACCCGCATTGTCAACGAGGTGCGCGGCGTCAACCGTGTGGTCTATGACGTGACG
The DNA here is from genome assembly GCA_903858685.1 of uncultured Caulobacterales bacterium. GTDB lineage: Bacteria > Pseudomonadota > Alphaproteobacteria > Caulobacterales > Caulobacteraceae > CAIMFV01. The sequence continues at coordinate 5,393 of CAIOJR010000070.1, forward strand.
TCCAAGCCGCCGGGGACAATTGAGTGGGAGTAGGGGAGTAGCGTAGGGTGGCGTAGGTTAGCGTAGAATATCGTATAAAAAACAGTAGCTTAACTTGTCTTCCGTTGACGATATGAACTCGATGGTCAATCCGCGACGCGATTTGCGAAACAGCTGAATTATTTGATGAAACAAATTTTCTCGGCCGTCGGGTTTGTCCAAAGCCAAACCATTTGACGGTCATTTTGACGGTCTTTGAACCCGCCGCTGCGGCACCTACCGAAAATTCTGTCAAATCGCGTGGCTGGGTCTGACGGTATTTTCGTTCGGCCAGGACGCACTTTCCCGAACGGGAAAATTTTCGATCGAAGCCATCCAAAATCA
>CAIOJR010000071.1 GCA_903858685.1 uncultured Caulobacterales bacterium
CCGCCCCACATCGTCGCGATCCACGAGAAGATCTTGATGCCGGTCGGCACCGCGATCACCATCGTCGCGATCGTGAAGTACATCTTGGTGTCGACGTCGAGCCCCGTGACGTACATGTGGTGCGCCCACACGACGAAGCCGACCACGCCGATCGCGACCATCGCATAGGCCATGCCGAGGTAGCCGAACACCGGCTTCTTCGAGAAGGTCGAGATGATCTGGCTGATGATCCCGAACCCGGGCAGGATCATGATGTAGACTTCGGGGTGGCCGAAGAACCAGAACAGGTGCTGGAACATCATCGGGTCCCCGCCGCCGGCGGGATCAAAGAAATGGGTGTGGAAGTTGCGGTCCGTCAGCAACATGGTGATGGCGCCCGCCAGAACCGGCAGCGACAGCAGGAGCAGGAACGCGGTGACCAGCACCGACCAGACGAACAGCGGCATGCGATGCAGGGTCATGCCCGGAGCGCGCATGTTGAAGATCGTGGTGATGAAGTTGATCGCGCCGAGGATGGAGCTTGCACCGGCAAGGTGGACGGACAGGATGGCGAGGTCCAGGGCTGGACCCGCATGATAGGTTCCGTTCGACAGTGGAGCATAAAGCGTCCAGCCGCCGCCAAAGCCCTTGCCGGGGCCGCCGTCAACCAGCAGCGACATGCACAACAGGGTCCAGCTGGCGCACAGGAGCCAGAAGGAGATGTTGTTCATTCGCGGGAAGGCCATATCGGGCGCGCCGATCATCAGAGGCACAAACCAGTTGCCAAAGCCGCCGATCATGGCGGGCATGACCATGAAGAAGATCATGATCAGACCATGGGCCGTGATCACGGCGTTATACCCATGCGGGCTGGCCTCAATCAGGCCGAGCTTGTCGAGCCATGAGCCATGGGTGAAGACCTGAATGCCGGGATGGGCCAGTTCAAGACGGATCAGGCCGGACAATGCCCCGCCCACAATGCCCGCCATGATGGCGAAGATCATGTAGAGCGTGCCGATATCCTTGTGATTGGTCGAAAACAGCCACCGTGTCAGGAACGGCGGCTTGTGATCATGCGCCTCGCCATGAGCGTGGGCGGAATGAGCGGATGAAGCCATGCTGATCGAGCCTCTGGTCTAACTTAGCCCTGCGTCGCCGCAGGGGTGGCGGCGGCAGGAGCCGCAACGGAAGCCGCACCGGCAGGCGCGGAAACGGAGGTAGCAGGCGCAGCGGCCACAGCCGGCGCTGGCTTCTTGGCTTGAGAAGCCACCCAGGCGTCAAAGTCCGCCGGGCTCTTCACGACAACCATGATCGGCATGAAATAGTGCTGCACGCCGCACAGCTCGTTGCATTGGCCGAAATAGGTGCCGGGCTTTTCGGCGCGGAACCAGACGGTGTTGGTGCGACCCGGGACGGCGGTGGCCTGCACGCCAAAGGCCGGAATGAAGAAGGAGTGCAGCACGTCAGCGCCGTTGACCAGAACCTGGATCGTCTTGCCCGCCGGAACCACGAGCGGATGGTTCACCGCCAGTTTGAAGGGCAGACCCGCCGCCTTTGCATCAGGCTCGCTCAGCGGATTGGAATCATAGGCCATGCCGCCGAGGGTCTTGGGATATTCATAGCTCCAGTACCACTGGTTTCCGGTCGCCTTCAGGGTCAGGTCCGGCTTGGGCATGGTGTGGTAATGGAACAGGAGGCGGAACGAAAAGATCGCCACAAACATCAGGATCAGGACGGGACCGGTCGTCCAGGCGATTTCCAGCGCGGTGTTATGGCTGAACTGTGCCGGCGTCGGGTTGGTCTTGCGATTATAGCGCAGGATGATCCAGATCAGGAGACCCAGAACGAACAGCGTGATGAACGTGATGATCGGCATCAGGATAGCGTTGTGGAAGAAAATGGCTTCCGTGCGTAGCCCGCCCACGCCATCGGCTGACGGCTGCATGCCGATCGCCTTGTCCACGGGTTGGCCAACCACCTCCTGCGCCAATGCAGCGCCTGCCGCCATCGCCGCAAAGACGCCGAGGCCTGCGCCTGTCGCGACCGACTTCAGCTTATCCTTCAACATGCCTGCCGTCCTCTTTGACGATTCCAAGGACGCCCGGGGATGAAATGGTCTGCGGCCCCTGAGCCGCTTTCCGATTTCATAGCTGCGGCCGAAATCCCGCACCCAGACGTCGCCGTTATTCTCGTGAGCACTTAGCCCCTCCCTTTCCGCTTGCCAAGGCGCTTGCGCGCTCGATGGGGGCGAAACTTGGCCTTGGCCTGCGAGTTAGTCAGTTCGAGCCCGTGTCCTGACAACGTTTACCTAGCGTCGGCCGCTTGCCTTGACGTTTACGTAAGAGGTATATGAACAGCAATAACATAGGGAGTAGTTCGTCATGATCGAGTTCAGCCGCCCCCCGCAGTCCTATGCCAGCCGCACCGCCGAACAGCGCGCCAACACCGAAGGCCGCCGCTTTGATCTGCGCCGCCCGGAACGCAGCTTCACCATCCGCCAGCTCTGCGTGGAGTTCGACGTCACGCCGCGAGCCCTGAGATTCTATGAGGATAAGGGACTTTTGTTCCCGGCGCGTGACGGTATGAACCGCGTCTATTCCACCCGTGACCGCGCCCGGCTGCAACTGATTTTGCGCGGCAAGCGCGTCGGGTTCAGCCTGTCGGAGATTCGCGAGATTCTCGACCTCTATGACGAGAAGGACGGCGGCGCGGTGCAGGCCTCGCGCTCGCTGAAAAAATTCCGCGAACGCATCGAAGCCCTTCGCCAACAACGCGAGGATATCGATGGTGCGATCCAGAACCTTGAAGAAGGCTGCATCCGCCTTGAAAGGCAGTTGACGGAAAGCCGCCCGGATCTGCTGCCCAAGGCCGAGGCCTATGATTCGGTCCTGAGGGCGCGCCTCGACGGCCAGGTTGATTCGCCGCTCACAGCCCTGGCGGAATAGGGCCGCAACACCGGTTCAAGCCCGGCAATCGCCACCTCCCCCGCTTCCTCGTTTCGCACTCATCCATCAGGCATAGTCATGACCTATCGAGCCCCGGTTCGCGACCAGACCTTCATTCTTCGCGACGTTCTCAATCTTGAAGCCTATGCCGACCTTCCCGGATTCGAGGACGCCGGCATCGATACGGTGGAGCAGGTGCTGGAGGAGGGCGCGCGCTTCTGTGAAGAGGTGCTCGCCCCGCTCAACGCGGTGGGCGACAAGGAAGGCTGTCACTGGTCAGCGGATCATACGGTGCGCACGCCCAAGGGGTTCAAGCAGGCCTTCGACAAGATGGTCGAGGCGGGTTGGCCCGCTCTGATGGCGGACCCCGCCTATGGCGGTCAGGGCCTGCCCGCTGTGGTCGCCACCGCGTTTCAGGAAATGATCTCGGCCGCCAACATGGCCTTTGGCATGTATCCCGGTCTGACGGCAGGCGCCTATGCCGCCATCCACACCGGCGGCACGGATGAGCAAAAGGCGCTCTATCTGCCCAAAATGGGGGCCGCCAAATGGGGCGGCACCATGAACCTGACCGAGCCGCAATGCGGCACGGATCTGGGGCTTCTGCGCACCAAGGCTGTCCCGGCGGGCGACGGAACCTATCGCATTTCCGGACAGAAAATCTGGATCTCCGCAGGTGAACACGACCTGACGGAGAATATCGTCCATCTGGTCCTGGCCCGCATCGAGGGCGCGCCCGCCGGCGTCAAGGGAATCAGCCTGTTCATCGTGCCGAAATTCCTTCCGGACGCCGACGGCAATCCGGGCGAGCGCAATAAACTCGCCTGCGTGGGCCTGGAAGAAAAGATGGGCATCCACGGCAATGCGACCTGCGTCATGGCCTATGACGAGGCCAAGGGTTGGCTGCTGGGCGAAGAAAACGCCGGGCTGAAACTGATGTTCGTCATGATGAACGAGGCCCGTCTTGGCGTCGGCGTTCAGGGGCTGGCCCAGGGCGAGGCGGCCTATCAACAGGCGGTCGGCTTCGCCAGGGATCGCCTGCAGGGCCGCAGCCTGACGGGTCCGAAAAACGCGGACGGGCCCGCCGATCCGATCATTGTCCATCCCGACGTGCGTCGCATGCTGATGGACAGCCGCGCCATTCTGGAGGGCGGTCGCGCCTTCATGCTCTGGACCTCGCTGCACGGCGATCTGGCGCGCCTCAGCCCCGACGAGGCGGTGCGCGAGAAGGCCAACGACTATATGGGCCTGATGACGCCGGTGGTGAAAGCCTATCTGACGGACAAGGGTTTCAAGATCGCTTCCGATTCCATGCAGGTGCACGGCGGCTCAGGTTTTACCGAGCATTTTCCCGCCTCGCAGTACCTGCGCGATAGCCGCATCACCCTGATCTATGAAGGCACGAACGGCATTCAGGCGCTGGATCTTGTCGGTCGCAAGCTGGCGGCCAAGGGCGGGCGCGCCGTGATGAGCTTCTTCACCGAGATCGACGCCTTTGTCAGCGAAAATGCTGCGGATGACGCCCTCACCCCCTTTGTCACCGGCCTTAAGGACGTCAAGGACAAGCTGCAGGACGCCACCATGTGGCTGATGCAGAACGGCCTGGCCGATCCGGACAATGCCGGCGCCGCCTCGACCGACTATCTGCATCTGTTTGGCCTCACCGCGCTGAGCTATATGTGGGCCAAGCTCGCCAAGGCCGCCCATGCGCGCATCGCCGCAGGCGACACCGACCCCTTCTACGCCAACAAGCTGGTTGTGGGTCGCTATTTCCTTGAGCGCCTCTTGCCTGACGCTGGGGCGCATCTGACCAAGCTGAAGACAGGCGCTTCCCTGTTGATGACCCTGCCTGCGGACGCGTTCTAAGGGGCCCCCGCCCTCGTCACCGCCCATAGACCCCCACCCGAGAGGAATGACCCCAATGTCGGTTCTCAGCGTCGATCGTCCGGATTTCATGAAGGACGAGGAGATCGCGATCTTCGAAGACTCCATCGGCAAGTTCTTTGATGACCGGGCGCCGGAAAAGCGGGTCGCGAAATGGCGTGAAGACGGCGTGGTCGAGCGCGGCTTCTGGACGGAAGCGGCGGAAGCGGGCCTGTTGTGCCTGTCCATGCCCGAAGAATACGGCGGCGCCGGCGGCGATTATCGCCACGAGGTCGTTCTGATGGAGCAGATGGGTCTGAAGGGCGTGGACGGCTTTGGCGGTTCGTTGCACAACGCCATCGTCGCCCCCTACATCTATCACTACGGCTCCGAAGAGCAGAAGCGCAAGTGGCTGCCGCGCATGGCCACGGGCGAACTGGTGGGCGCCATCGCCATGTCCGAGCCAGGCGCTGGATCCGACCTGCAAGGGGTCAAGACCACCGCCAAGAAGGACGGCAATCACTATCTGATTTCCGGCCAGAAGACCTTCATCACCAATGGTCAGACGGCCAACCTGATCATCGTGGTGGCCAAGACCGATCCATCGGCGGGCGCCAGGGGCACCTCGTTGATCATCGTTGAAACCGACGAGGTCGAGGGCTTCGAACGGGGCCGCAATCTCGACAAGCTGGGTCAGGACGCGCAGGACACCTCTGAACTGTTCTTCAACGACGTGCGCGTGCCAACGGCCAACCTGATCGGGCCCGAAGAGGGCAAGGGCTTCATCCAGCTGATGCAGCAATTGCCGCAGGAGCGCCTGAACATCGCCGTGCAGGGCTGCGCCACGATCGAGCGCGCGCTGGCCCTGACGATCGCCTATGTCAAGGAACGCAAGGCCTTTGGCCAGCGCATCATCGACTTTCAGAACACCCAGTTCAAGCTGGCCGAGTGCAAGACCGAAGCGACGGTCGCCCGCATCTTCGTCGACCGTCTGATCGGGCTGCATCTGGAAGGCAAGCTGGACGCCGCGACCGCCTCCATGGCCAAGTACTGGGTCTCTGATCTGGAGAACAAGATCATCGACGAGTGCCTGCAACTGTTTGGCGGCTACGGCTTCATGAACGAATATCCCATTGCCCGGATGTACAAGGACAGCCGCGTCCAGCGCATCTATGGCGGCGCCAACGAGATCATGAAGGTGCTGATCGCACGGACGCTCTAAGGATCTGCAGCCCAGGACGCGGGCTTTCGCACGGGCGCGTGGCGCCGGTTGGAAACCCGCCTCTGCGCCCGGCGAACATGGTTCATGGTCGGACTGAATATGCAACTACAGCATGACGCATTCGCCTCTCCCCTCGGCACGATCCTGCTTGTCCACGATAAGGACCGGAATCTTCGCGCCCTGGACTTCGCCGACCATGAGGATCGAATGCATCGCCTGTTGCGTCTGCATTACGGTCAGGTGCAGCTTATGGCCGCAACGGCGCCAGAGCCCACGACGGAGGCTTTGCGGCATTATTTCGACGGCGACCTGGGCGCGCTTGCGACCATCTCGGTTCAAACAGGGGGGACCCCGTTCCAGCGTCACGTCTGGTCCGCGCTCCGTGATATTCCGGCCGGACGAACCCACACCTATGGCGGCCTGGCCGCACAGATCGGTTCGCCAAAGGCCATGCGAGCCGTTGGTCTTGCGAATGGCGCAAACCCCGTCGCGATTGTCGTCCCGTGTCATCGTGTCATCGGGGCCAATGGTGCATTGACAGGATTCGGCGGCGGACTGCACCGCAAACAGTGGCTCTTGGAACATGAGGGCGTGCTTGCCAAAACCCCGGCGGACAAGCTCACCCCCTGACCAAGCCGTCGCATCACCCGTGCAAAGCACGCCGGTTTTCCATCGCAGCTGGCATGGACACTATCGCAGGGGCCCGCAGGATCTGGCGGGGGAGCCCGTGGATCTCGAGCTTGAGCCTCCCGTCTCTACAGCCCGGACAAGAGCAACGTCGCCAGCCTCGCCTCCAGAGCCTGAGGCGAGGCCAGTTCGCATTCCCAGACGGTGACGACACGCCAGCCAAGGGCGGTCAGCGTCGCCTCGGTGCGGATATCGCGGGCGCGGTTGCGGCTGATCTTGGCTTGCCAGTAGTCTGCATTGGCCTTGGGCGCACGGGCGCCTCTTGGGCAATCATGGCCGTGCCAGAAACAGCCATGGACGAACACCACCGCCCGGCGACTGGCGAACACAATATCGGGCTTGCCCGGCAGGTCCTTGCGGTGAAGCCGGTAACGCAGACCCATGCGCGTCAGCAGGCGCCGCACCGCCATTTCCGGCGACGTATTCGTGCTGCGAACCCGACGCATCACCTCTGAGCGTTGCTCAGGGGTGAAAACGTCGGTCATGGTCGCCAGGTCCCCTCAGAGCCCTTCGAACAGGGCTGTGGAGAGATAGCGCTCCGCGAAGCTCGGGATGATGGCGACAATCGTCTTGCCCGCATTTTCCTCGCGCGCCGCCACGCGGAACGCGACCGTCAGGGCCGCGCCGGACGAGATGCCCACCGGTATGCCTTCCACGGCCGCCACCTTGCGCGCCATGGCGAAGCTGTCCGCGTTGGACACCAGCTCCACCGCATCGATCACGCCGCGATCGAGAATGCCGGGCACAAAGCCCGCGCCGATGCCCTGGATCTTGTGCGGGCCCGGTGCGCCGCCGGACAGGACCGGGCTGTCCTCCGGCTCGACCGCCACAACCTGGACCGATGGCTTCCTGGCCTTCAGCGCCTGACCGACGCCGGTGATGGTGCCGCCGGTGCCGACGCCGGAAATGAGGATGTCGACCTTGCCGTCCGTATCGTTCCAGATCTCCTGTGCGGTGGAGACCCGGTGAATCTGGGGATTGGCGGCGTTCTCGAACTGCTGCGGCATGACCGAGTTGGGGATTTCGGCCAGTAGCTCCTGCGCGCGTCCGACCGCGCCGCGCATGCCTTTTTCAGCGCTGGTCAGTTCGATCCTGGCGCCGAGCAGGGCCAGCATCTTGCGCCGCTCGATCGACATGCTCTCGGGCATGACCAGAATGAGCTTGTAACCCTTGGCGGCCGCCACAAAGGCCAGAGCAATGCCGGTATTGCCGCTGGTCGGTTCGACAATCGTCGTGCCCTCCTTGATCAGGCCGCGGGCTTCGAGCGCTTCGATCATGGCGACGCCAATCCGGTCCTTGACGCTGGAGATCGGGTTGAAGAATTCCAGCTTGGCCAGAACCTCGGCCTTGGGCTTCAGTTCCGCGGTCAGGCGCGGAAGGCGAACCAGAGGGGTGTCCCCAATCGTGTCGATGATCGACTCATAGACCTTGCCCCGGCCCGACCGTTTGAATCGGGCGGCGTCATAGGGTGCGTTTGCAGCTTGATCAGTCATGGGGAAGCCTCAGATCGAGGAGTGAGCGGCCAATTCGTCGGGGAGAATAGACCGGGATCTGACCTTTGTCTCGCCTGACAGAGGTGCAAGCAGATGTTCCGATAGCCATTTCACCACCGGCGCCGCCACCCCATCCCCAGTCAGATGCAGGGCCGCTGTGGCGTGGCTGGGCAGGCGGTAGGTGTCGGGCAGACCCATCAGACGCGCAGATTCGCGCGGCGTGAGGGCGCGGGTCCTCACCCGACCGTCCGCCGCCACAGCGATGAACTGACGCGAGGAGCCGCCGCCTGGCGTCCGAAGGCATCCGGCAAGTCCGTCAAACCGCGCCTCCGCCCTCTGGACCCGCCCCTCGGGGGAAGGTCGCGTCCGTCGATAGAGGGCGCCTGCGGTGCGCACGCCGCGCGCCTTGACCTGCTCCAGCCGCTCAAGATGCAGGGGTCCGAGCAGGCCGAGCAACCGGTTGGTTTCGGCCGCATCGTGCCAGCGCACACTGTCGTCCGGCTCCAGAATATCTATCAGGGTCTGGTTGCGCCTTGGCGGCGCCGGCAACCGCCACCAGCACCAGGACGCTTTCAACCTGTCCGGCAGACGCTCATAGGCGTTGACCAGTCTGCGCGTATGAAAAGGCAGGTCCGGCGCGCTGGAGGTCAGCCCTTCGGTCGGACGACGCGTGGCGACGACAAACAGGCGGGGCCGCGACTGGGGCGTGAAATCCGCCGCATCCATTTCCAGGGCGCCGAACAGATAGCCTCTGTCAGACAGCGCCTGACACAGGGCGACAAAGTCCGCACCGCCATTGGAGGAGAACAATCCCGTGACATTTTCGATCACGATCAACGGCGGCGCCCGTCCCTGCGCGTCCAGCCCCACGATCAGTCGCCAGAATCCAAAAAAAGCGCCAGACCGCGCACCGTCCAGCCCAGAGCGCTTGCCCGCCAGACTCAGGTCCTGACAGGGGGAAGACGCCCAGGCCAGGCTCGCCCGCCCCGGCAGATCATCCGCCGACAGCGCGAAGACATCGCCGACATGCAGGGCCTCAGACCCCCAGTTATCAGCATAGGCCGCGCCCTTCATTGGTGAAAAGTCGTTGGCGAACAAGGTTTCCCATGCCTCGCCGAGCCCGGCGCGCGCCATGCCGCCGCCAGCAAAAAACTCATAGACTCCGGGCCGGTCCTTTGCGCTCATCCTGCAACCCTATAAGGAGTCGCACCGATGTTAAGAGCGGCCTTCAGACGACAGGCCCACGGCCGCGTCATCCCGGGCGACCGGGTTTGTAAAGCTGATCAAAGACGGCGCCTTCGCCAAAATGCTCAGGCTGCAATTTCGCCCACCCGCCATAGTCCTTCACGTTGAGCAGCGGAATCTTCGGAAAGCGGGCGCCGAATTTTTCCTGAGCCTTCACCCCGCGCGGACGATAATAGTTTTCGCCGATCAGTTGCTGGCCGCGTTCAGTATAGAGACCCTTCAGATAGGCCCTGGCGACTTGGGTCGTCCCCTTGCGCTCCGTCACCCTGTCGATCCAGGCGACGGGCGGTTCGGCCAGCACTGACACGGGCGGAGCGACAATCTCGACCTTGCCCGGACCGACTTCGTCAATGGCCAGATAGGCCTCATTCTCCCAGGCCAGCAAAATATCGCCCTGGCCTCGCTGAACAAAGGTGGTTGTGGAGCCCCGGGCGCCGGAATCCAGCACCGGCACAGCCTGGTAGAGCTTGCGAATGAACTCGCGCGCGCTGGCGTCCGACCCGCCCGGCGCCTTCAGCGCCTGCAGATAGGCGGCGATATAGTTCCATCGCCCGCCAGACGAGGTTTTCGGGTTAGGCGTGATGATCTGGACGCCGGGTTGCAGAATGTCGGCCCAGGTCCTGATCTTTTTCGGATTGCCGGCCCGGACGAGGAAGACGATGGTCGAGGTGTAGGGCGTCGACTCCACCGGCAGGCGCGTGCGCCAGTTTTCAGGCAGCAGACGCCCCTGGCTCGCCAGAATGTCGATGTCTGAGCTGATGCCCAGGGTCACCACATCAGCCTGAAGCCCGTTGAGGACGGACAGAGACTGCTTGGCGGAGCCGCCATGGCTCTGCTCGAATGTCACGGTCTGGCCGGTCTTGCGCTTCCAGTCCGCCGCGAAGACGGGGTTGTAAGCCTTGTAGAGTTCGCGCGTCGGATCGTAGCTGACATTGAGAAGCGTCACCGGCGCAGGTTCGGCGGCGGCGCCCCATGCAGACCCTGCGGCGGCCGCAGCGCCTGCGGCCAGAAGGGTGCGGCGGTCAATGGCGTGTTTCAACTTCGCGCTCCAGAACAGACGGCTTCATGTTCAGCCGCGATGATTGAGTGAAATGAAATCTGGGGACTGAATACGGCCAAGGTCGTTTCATACCAAGCCAGAAGGGTGGGTTGCGCCATTAGATTTCCTGATTACCGGACCCGCCGCTGACAGTGGCCGATCAACCGACTGGCAAAGAAAAAGCCGATGCTGCGGTGTTGTGATAGAAACCGTCATCAAACATCCTCAATCTAGCCCATCCTGCGGCGCAAGGCGTCGCATGCATTCAAGATATGACGGGTACTGACCGGCATGCCCATGCGCCTCCCTACGCTTTCTGATCCCGCCGCCGGCCATCGGTCGAGCGGTGCGGCCTGGGCGACAGCGGGCGCAGTCTCCATCCTCGCCGGACTGGCCGTTCTGGGACGACTGGACATGGCGACAGCTTGCCTGGCGGCCGCCGCGACCACTGGCCTTGGCGTCTGGGCCGCCTGGCGCACCCGGACCCCGGCGCCCAGCCAGACCGCCGGCGACGATCCCTCCGCTGCGCCGGCTCAGGGCGCAACTCAGACCGCCTTCGAAGATGCGCTGGAAAATCTGCCCGACCCCCTGCTGATTGCTTCGGCGGGAGAGCCCGACGATCTGGCCGGCAAGCGGCTGGTCTTCGCCAATGCGGCGGCGCGCGCGCTGTTGCGAATCCCGCGAGACGGCGCATTGCTCCTGTCGGCCATACGCCGTCCCGAGGTCCTGGAAGCGGTCGACGAGGCCTTGTTCGGCGGCGTGAGCGGAACCGTCAGTTTTGAAACCGGCGGCGCGCAGGACCGGTTCTGGCGGATCTGGACGACCCCCCTGTCCGGTCGTGCCGACTCCAGCCTGTGCCTGATCCTGATGCGCGATGAAACCGATGCGCGACGCAATGAACGGATGCGCGCCGACTTCCTGGCGAACGCCAGTCACGAACTTCGCACGCCGCTCGCCTCTCTGACGGGCTTCATCGAGACCCTGCGCGGCCACGCGCGCGACGACGAAGGCGCAAGAGAACGGTTTCTTGGCATCATGGCCGTGCAGGCGGACCGGATGGCGCGACTGGTCGACGACCTCATGTCACTGTCGCGTATCGAACTGAACGAGCACATCCCGCCTGACGGGCGGTGTGATCTGAGCGTAACGGTCACCGACGTGCTCGACGCCCTGGGGCCGATCGCCACCACGAAACAGGTAAGGCTGCGCCCGGACCTTCCGGCGCCGGGCAAGGCCGAAATCGTTGCGGACCGCGATCAGGTCATCCAGGTCGTGCAAAATCTGGTCGACAATGCGCTGAAATATTCGCCCCCAGGCGCCGACCTCAAGGTGATCGTGCGATCCAGCCTGAAGAAGGACGCGGCCAGTGCTTCAGACCTGGCGAGCCCGCGGCTGACCAGCCCCGATGGCGGACGACAATCGCTGCTTTCGCCGGATCGCACCGATGGAGAGCTCTATTGCATGGTGCGGGTCGTGGACCAGGGACCGGGCATGGCCAAGCGGCATCTGCTGAGGCTTGCAGAACGCTTCTATCGCGTCGAGGGCCAGAAGAGCGGAGAGCGCTCCGGGACCGGCCTTGGTCTGGCGATCGTCAAACACATTGTGAACCGCCACCGGGGCGGGCTGTGGGTTGAAAGCGCACCGGGCGCGGGCGCTCAGTTCACGGCCTATTTTCCGCAGGCCAAACCCGTGCCTCAGGCGCAGCCCGACCTGGGTCGGCTAGAGCCCGATATTGTCACCAAACCGTCGTAATACTGTCACACCGAAATAGGGTTTCACGACTAGTGCATGGCGTGATCCGACATGCGAAGCTGTGTCGACATCAAAGCCCTCTGGCCCTCCGGCCGGTTGTAGATCGGTGACCCCATGAGCGAACACACACTCAAGTTCTTCGGCGACGAACTGACCCAGCTCAAGGCCGAGGTCACGCGCATGGGCGGGCTGGTGGAAGCCCAGGTGGAGGACGCCGTGGAATGCGTCGCCCGCCGCGATGTGGATCTGGCCCAGACCATTGTTGGTCGGGACCTCAAGATCGACGAGATGCAGCGCGAGATCGAGCGCAAGGCCATTCGCATGATCGCCCTGCGCCAACCCGTGGCCCAGGACCTGCGGCGGACCGTGGCCGCCATGAAGATGGCCTGGAACCTTGAACGCACGGGCGATCAGGCCAAGAGCATCGCCAAGCGCTCACTGATCCTGGCGACGTCAGAGCCGCTGACCCCGCTGACCCGCGCGGTGGAGCGGATGGGCAAGCTGGTGGCGTCGCGCCTCAAGGAATCGCTCGACGCCTATACGATTGCGGATCTGGAGCGCGGTTTCGCCGTCTGGAACGCCGACGAAGAAGTCGACGAGCACTATGACAGCCTGTTCCGCGAGCTTCTCACCTATATGATGGGCGATCCGCGCACGATCAGTTCCTGCGCCCACCTGCTGTTCATCGGCAAGAACCTTGAGCGGATCGGCGACCACGCGACAAATATTGCGGAAATCTTGCAATATGAAGTGACCGGTGAGGAAATCGCTGGTGACCGGCCGCGCTGGTCAAGCCATATGGCGGCGGAAAGCCCTGCCGATCCGACCGCCGGAGACGACCAGTGACGCCATACGTGCTGGTGGTGGAGGACGAAGACGCTCTGTCCACCCTGTTGTCCTACAATCTGGAAAAGGAAGGCTATGAGGTCGGCGTCTCCGCGGACGGCGAAGAAGGCCTGATGATGGTGGATGAACGCCAGCCTGACCTGATCGTGCTGGACTGGATGCTGCCAAAGGTCTCTGGCATCGAGGTCTGCCGACGACTGCGCAGCCGCTCGGAAACGCGCAATATGCCGATCATCATGCTCACCGCGCGCGGTGAGGAAAGCGATCGGATCCGCGGCCTGGACACAGGCGCGGACGACTATATCACCAAGCCGTTTTCCATGACCGAACTGACGGCCCGCATCCGCGCCGTTCTGCGTCGCATCCGCCCCGGTCTGGCCGAGGACCGCATTCGCCATGGCGACATCGTCATCGACCGCGTCGCGCACCGCGTGAAACGCGACGGACGAGAAATCCATCTCGGACCGACCGAGTTTCGCCTGCTGGACTATCTGATGCAGCATCCGGGACGCGTCTTCAGCCGCGAGCAACTGCTCGACGCGGTCTGGGGCTCCGACGTCTATGTCGAGGCGCGCACGGTTGACGTCCATGTCGGACGGCTGCGCAAGGCGCTGAATCGCGACGACGAACTGGACCCCATAAGGACGGTGCGATCGGCAGGCTATGCGCTTGACATGGAATCCTGAGTATTTTTAACGCGCGAACTGGACCATTGCGACACCTGGTCGCAATGTCCGGAAAACTATTCAACCCTTGGGGCGTTGGTAAATAAATCCTTAGCAGCTAGCCTGTGTTTAATAAAAACGATGGGAGGCTGGCATGATGAATCGCGACACGTTCGAGTCGCCCGGTCGCGACGTCTTTGCCGGCGGATCAGTCTCTTGCGCGCCCTCGGAATCCACGCTTGGCACATGGTCCTATAGATCTCAGGTTCTGGTGTGCCTGAGTTTGACCTTCGCAACCTGGGCCGTTGTGTTCGGAACCGCCCTGACCATCATGAAGACCCTGCATCATCTCGCTGCTTGAGGCCGCGCGGCGTCAATGCTCGATCACCAGTGTGGCGACGCCCAGCATGATGAGCGCCAGGCCGATGACCGCGCCCTCGTAGCGCTCATACCGCTCCAGCTTCAGCACCGCCAGGCCCAGCCTCCCCAGCAGACTGAAAAGACACATGCCGCAAACGGTGGCGGCGCCGAGCGTGAGGCTCAATAACCCGAACCCCGTCCAGCCCAGGCGCAGGTCGGCCAGGTAGAGGGGCAGAAACGCCTCGCAGGGCGACAGCGCCATGATCAGCATCAGGCTGGCTATAGCGGCGCGGTCGGACGAAAAGCCGCGATCCGAGGCGCCATGGTGGTGGCCGCCGCGACCAAGCGACCTGACTGTCAGCCACCCCCCGACGCCGATCATCACGCCCGCCGCGACCCATGCAAACGCTCCGCCGATGGTCGCCTGAAGCGCCAGGCCAAGGCCAGTCAGCACCGCCCCGATCAGCGCCGTGGCCAGGACATGGCACAGGGCCGCGACCACGGCGACGCCAAGGGCCTTGACGAGCCCCCAATGACGCAATCGCCCCGCCATAACAAAGGGCAACCAGTGCGTGGGAAGGGCCGTGTGCAGAAAGGCCACCGTGAATCCCGTCGCGAAAAGTCCCAGCCCCGCAAAGGCATGGAGCGAAAAACCGGAAAAGAACGGAAGGTCTGGAACCTGTTGCACACCGGTTCGATAACACAGTCGCGTCCCGCTTCCACGCTGGTCCAGACGGATAAGTCTCATTTCGCTCGCCTTGGGGCGGAATAAGCCGCTTCTTCCGTTGACTCAAAAAGTTCGATGGGTATATTCCGCGCCTCTCGCCCGCAGGGATCCTCGCGGGCGCA
>CAIOJR010000072.1 GCA_903858685.1 uncultured Caulobacterales bacterium
GGGCACCCGGGCCGCTTCGGATGACGCCGGTCGGGCGGGATTGGCCCAAAGGCTACGAAAGGGGACTCGACAATGCGGCCATATCCGCCATTCTGCGGATCCAGAAGGCCGGACGGGCCGTCCATCTGGGGAATGTCAGATAAAGGGAGCGGATTTCTCTGACGTAATTCTGAATGTCCATCAGTCGATCATCCCCCTGCGCTCGTCCGGCGTAGAGAGAACGGCTATGGCCTGCAAGGGTCAATGCGTAGCTGCACGTTTGGGGCAGGGAATATCTGGGACGTCTGGGACAGAGAAGTTAGAGCTGTCCCGGCCATACAACATGTGGCATAAATATCATTATGACGTGCTTTATTTGTCTCCACCCGAAACTGCCTGAGATTGAAGACGCCCTCTCCACCGGGCTGACGGTCCGTGCGGCACAGGCGAGGTATGGTCTGTCGAAGTCGGCAGTGGCGCGCCACCGGGCAAACTGCCTAGCACCGAAGGTTGCGGCCGCCGCCCGGATCGTGACCCCCAGCTCTGCCAAGGCACAGGTCCAGCAGGCCAAGGCCATAGTGGCGGGACAGGCTCCGACGCCGGGAGAGGTCTTGTCGCTTACAGGTCTGCTGGAGCGCCTCACGCGTTCACTGGATCGTCTGGAGAGCGCTGCTGACGCAGCAGCGGGTGAAAGCCTCCACGCCGCGCTCGCTGCCGTCACAGGGCAGCTCCACAAGGGTGTTGAAACTGCCGCCAAGCTGCAAGGCCTCTACATCGACGCCGATCAGCCAGCTCGTGAGAAGTTCAGCATCACGATCAATCTGCCTGACGGCGTGCCTACGGTGGCTCCTATGGACATCACACCCGTAGCAGAGGTCCGGGTGGTCGAGGCTCGAAGCCGGGTCACTCACCCCGATCCTGACCGGGGCATGGCTGGGCACTTTGATATGGATGTTATGGACACGCTTAAGCGGGCGTAAGCCAACAACAGCGAATAATTATTAAGTCCTGAGAGTTATTTAATTGAGCCTATGTGCGCCAGTGTCTTCGATCAAAGAAGCTCGAAGCTGAGCTGTGGGTTGGTGAAATTGAAAAATCAAAGATAATTAGAGCCTTTTCTGCGACGAACCGGCGCCCGCCTCGTCGGATACTCTAGGCGTCCAACCGCTTCACCGCCTCCACCGCCAGCTTCACGTCCTGCGCCCGGTCGAGCGGGGCGACGATGAGGCCTTGAGGGGTGGAGACGATGATGACGTCGCTCATGCCGATGACGGCGATGGGCGGGCCTTCGGACCAGACGAGCGTGTTGCGGCTGTCGATGGCGACGGCTCGGCCGTGGGTCAGGTTGCCGTCGGCGTCGTGGGGGCCGAGGCGGTGCAGTTCGCTCCAGGAGCCGACATCGGCCCAGCCCATGTCGCAAGGGGCGACGGCGGCGAGGTCGGTCTTTTCCATGACCGCAATATCGACCGGCTGCGAAGGGCAGGCGGCGAAGATCTCGGCGTCGAGCAGCAGGACCCCGTCGGCATTGGCGTTCCTGGGCAGGGACCGTTCGGCGGCCTGGGCGATGGCGGGCGCGTGGCGGGCCATTTCGCTCAGCATGACCCTGGGCGCAAACAGGAAGATGCCCGCGTTCCAGCTATAGCCGCCCTCAGCCAGATACTGGCTGGCCACGTCGCGTGACGGCTTTTCGGCAAAGCGGTTGACCTTGAACACGCCTTCGCTCAAAGCCTCGCCCGCCTGAATATAGCCATAGCCGGTCTCCGGGCCGTCAGGCTGGATGCCGAAGGTGACGATGCGGCTGGCGGCGGTGGCGGCGGCGCGCGCGATGGCGGCGCGAAAGGCGGCGGGATCGGTCACCACATGGTCGGCGGGCAGGAGCAGGACCAGACTGTCCGGCGCGATCTGGTCCACCACTGCGGCGGCGATCAGGGCCGCGGCGGCGGTGTTGCGGCCAAACGGCTCCAGCACGATGCGCGAGGCGGCAAGGCCGACGGCGCTGAGCTGGCAGCGGATCGTCTCGGCGTGGGCTTGCGCGCAGATCACCACCGGCGCGTTGAAAGCGATGTCCTCGCCCGGCAGGGTGCGCAGAGCCGTCTCCTGCAACATGGTGTTGGCCGAGGCGAGGGCGTGGAACTGCTTGGGCGCGCCCTGATGCGACAGGGGCCAGAGCCGGGTCCCGGCGCCGCCGGACAGTATGACGGGAGTGATGGCGAGGGTCATGGGTCTATATGCACCATTGGAGGTCAGTCATGGATCGAAAAAGCCGTCCGCCTCAGATTTCCTGGTTATAGGCGCCGACTTCGCAGCGCCGGGCCAGACGCGGCTTCACCTCTTGGCGGAACAGGACGCGCATATCGTCCTCCGACGCCATGCTTTCCACCACCACCACCAGTTCGGGCTTGTTGGACGAGGCGCGGACCAGGACCCAGGAGCCGTCCTCCAACGCCACTCTTACGCCATTGACCGTGATCACTTCGACGATCCTGCGGCCCAGTATGGCGCCGCCAGCGGCGAACAGGGCCTGATAGTCGGCGGTCACATCGGCCACGACGCCGTACTTGGCCTCGTCAGCGCAATGGGGGCTCATGGTCAGGGAGGTATAGGCGGGCGGCAGGGCCTTGCGCAGTTGCGACAGCTTCTTGCCTGGATTGCGGTCCAGCATGGCCAGAACGGCCGAGGCCGCCACCAGACCGTCATCATAGCCGCGCCCCAGAGGCGTGTTGAAGAAGAAGTGGCCGGACTTTTCAAAGCCCGCCAGAGCGCCCAGCTCGGAGGTCTTGCGCTTGATATAGGAGTGGCCCGTCTTCCAGTAGACAGTGGTGGCGCCATTGGCCTTGAGGATCTGGTCTGTGGCGTACAGGCCCGTTGATTTCACATCCACGATGAAGGTCGCATCCTTGTGCAGGGCAGAGAGGTCGCGCGCCAGCATCAGGCCGATCTTGTCGGCAAAGATCTCTTCGCCCGTATCATCGACCACGCCGCAGCGGTCGCCGTCGCCGTCAAAGCCCAGCGCCAGATCGGCGCCATGGCGGCGTACAGCCTCGGCCATGGAGTGCAGCATCTCGTGGTCTTCCGGGTTCGGATTATATCTGGGGAAGGTGTAGTCGAGGTCGCAATCCATGGGGATCACCTCGACGCCCATCATGGCCAGAGCCTGAGGCGCAAAGGCGCCCGCCGTGCCGTTGCCGCAGGCCGCCACCACCTTCAGAGGGCGGCTGATGCGGACCTTGCCGGCGACATCGGCGATATAGCGTTCCCGCACGCCCTCGACCCGGACCAGAGACCCGCCCGGACGCTCCACGCCCAACCCCTCCAGAACGATGGTCTTCAGGCGGCTCATCTCTTCCGGGCCAAAGGTTAAGGGCCTTTGCGCGCCCATCTTGACCCCGGTCCAGCCGTTTTCATTGTGGCTGGCCGTGACCATGGCCACGCACGCCGCGTCCAGATCGAACTGGGCGAAATAGGCCATGGGCGACAGGGCCAGACCAATATCCAGCACCTCCATCCCGCCGGTGATCAGGCCGAGCGTCAGGGCCTGCTTCACCGCCAGCGAATAGGAGCGGAAGTCGTGGCCCACCACAATGCGCGCCGGAACCCCGATCTCATGGGCAAAGGTCGCCAGGCCAAGACCCAGGGCCTGAATACCCAGAAGGTTGATCTCATGCTCCAGTATCCAGCGGGCGTCGTATTCGCGAAAGCCATTGGGCTTGACCAGCGCTGTGGTCTCGAACGCCAGGCTGTTGGGCGTCAGATCAGCGCGGGGAAGAAGCGGCATGGAGAGCTCCGGTCATTGGATCGGTTCTGATGGTGCTGACGATATTGCTATCGCAAAATCGTTACGAGCTTCTCCTCAGGGGCGACATTTTGCGCCTTTCCCAGGGGCGAGCGCCAGTCGCCTGAGCGACATAATCCCAACCGTTTCGAACTGGCG
Source organism: uncultured Caulobacterales bacterium (assembly GCA_903858685.1). Lineage (GTDB taxonomy): Bacteria > Pseudomonadota > Alphaproteobacteria > Caulobacterales > Caulobacteraceae > CAIMFV01. The sequence goes on from CAIOJR010000072.1 coordinate 3,911, forward strand.
CCCTTCATCCCGTCTGCCTCAAGTACTCGTTCACCCTGTTGCGGTGATTTCGGGATTCATGAGTCGTAACCATAGTTGAAGTGATAAACTTTACCTAACATTTAGGTAAATACGACTAATATAAACAGGATTAACAAAGGAATATTGAGGTCCAAAATCGAAATCTATAGTTATTCCGGGATAAACTATGTGTATTAGCTCGATTTTATTTGGGATTGTCCATAGTGATGGCTGTCATCATGGATGATTATGTCAGGAATGGTCGAGCGCCATGTCAAGAGTTTCTTTAGCTATCAGCGCGGCGTTGATCCAACTCAGTGCCATTAGTGTGGCAAATGCTGCTGGATCTGCGCGTGCTACGCTGCAAATCGTCGCGAATGTACCGGCGATTTGCCGTGCGTCATTCAACTATTCTCCGACCCTGAATGCAGACGGCTCATATGATCTGGGCGCGACCCAGGAATTGTGTAATTTGCCACAGGGATATGCTCTGGTGGCGGACTACCAATATGCTGGCGGCTCGGCGCCGGTGACATCCCCCGGCACGCTCTATGTGGATGGCCAGTCTGTCGCCCTTTCGGCGAGCGGGCGCTCCACCCTCTTGCAGTCCGCCGGTCCCGCCGCTGTGTCGCGCCGACTGGTCTATAGGCCGGGAGGGGCCCAACTCTCCAACATCAATATTTCGGTGGTCGCCTCTGGCGGCTAGACCGTTCCGCAGGCTCTGGTCTCCAGCTTGGGGGCGATGAGACAGATCAGGCGTGAGGCTGACCGCTTCACGCCGTTTTTGTGCGCCTCACCTCTGTTCAGCGCCGCCGTCAGGGCGCCGCATCGGCCATCAGTTCAGATGCGATATTGGCGATGCGGGTGGCGTTATGCGCCCAGGTGAGCGGCGTGTCCGTGATGGTCGCCAACGCATTGGCCCCCAGCCTGTGGCGCAGGTCCTGATCTGCACACAGTGATTTCAGGGCTTGCGTGAAGCTCGCCGTGTCGCCTGGTTCAAACAGAAGGGCGTTTTCCCCATTGACCAGAACTTCGCGGATGTTCGGCTGGTCGGGCGCGACCACCGCGCGGGCATGGGCCATGTATTCAAAGAGTTTGAGGGGAGATGCATAGGCCACAGAGGCGGTTTGCAAGGCGACGTCAAAGCACGGGATGTGCGCGGCCACGTCCTGATGCGGCACGACGCCCGCAAAATGCACGCGGTCCTGCAAGCCCAGTTCTTTTGCGCGGGCTTCCAGACTGGGACGGGCGGGGCCGTCTCCCACAATCAGCAGGTTTGTCTGCTCAGGCAGGTCCGTCAGGGCGTCGATGGCCCAGCCCACCCCGTGCCAGTCGCGGATAAAGCCCACAAAGCCCAGTACCAGCTTGTCCGGCGTCAGGTTGAACCTTTGCCGGATGGCGCTCACCGCCGCCGCCGAGACCCCCAGGTCAAGATTGGCGCCATTGGGGATGACATGCAGGCCCTTTTGCGTGTTCCGAACCGCCAGCACGTCCTTGGCCAGAACCGCTGTCACCGGCAGGGCGGCGTCGGATCGGGTCCACAGCAGGGATTCGCACCGGGCGGCAATCGACTTGAGGTGAAGCTGGCCGAACTTGGCGCGTTCCGCAGCCAGCGGCGAGTTGATCTCCAGCAACAACGGCAGGCCATGCCGCTGACGATAGATGATCCCCGCCAGAAGATAGAGGTTGAAACGCTCGTAGATCACGTCGGGCTTGAAGCTTTCAATTTCTTTCTTCAGCCGGAAATAGGCGGGAATGTTGTATAGAAGCTCCAGTGCTTCGGTCACCGCACCGGGCAGAATCTTGCGGACAAGGTCCGCTGTCGGTTCAAGCCAGCCCGATTTTGTACCGGCGCGCCGCGACGTGTTGCCTTCCGGCCCCACAATATGAACCACATGGCCCTGGTCGGTCAGCGCGCGGATCAGCTCCGCTATATGAACGCGCATACCATCAGAAGCAGCGATCCTGTGGTGATAAAGTATTCTCAAGGCGCGCGGTTCCATTTGGCAACTTTCCGTCAGTCCGCATCGGGCGTCACGGGGTTTTACCCGATTAAGCTCGCGAACATATCGTGCAATTCATTTCCTGAGGCTGTTCCCAGCGCCGGAGCTTGGGACCGGCGTCAACCGGGGCCCGTCACGTCTTACGCCCCCAGAGGCGTGATGGTCAGGACGATGTGGTCATAATAGAGGCCCGCCCTGTTGGCCTGCACACCGGGCATGGTGATGGTGAGCGGCAGGGCCGATCCGCCAATGCCTGTGCGGGTGAAGTTCACGGCTGTGCCGTCCAGCGCGAAGGCTCGCCCCGCTAGGGTCACGGTGTAGGGGATCCGCGCATTGGTCCCGCTGGCGCCGCCGTTCACCGCCGTGGCGCGCAGCTTCATCACGCCGCCATTGTCTGACGATGCGGCGATGGTGAAGGGACCGGTGGAGCGGACATTGACATTGACCGTGCGGGTCGGCTGGGAAAAATCGCCAAAGTCGACCGAAGCGGCGGCGGAGCCGCCCGCCAGGGTCGCCCGGACCGAGCTGGGCACCGAGACCGAGATCGGCAGGACGCCGGTCTGGATCTGGGTCGGATTGCTGTCGCCCGCCGTGTAGTGGCACCCGTACCGCAGGTCGAGCGTGGTCGCATAGTCGCCCGCGGCAATGTCCTGATTGGCGTTCAGCCACAGTTGCAGGGACGCGACGCCGGTCGAGGCGCTGGCAGAGGGGAAGCCGATGGTGACGGCGTTGGACGGCGTGACCGGGTCGCTGGCGTTGACAATGGCGTCCGGACCCGATCCGTACAGGTGAAACAGCGGTCCGCCATTGCCCACGCGGTGCTGCCCGCCGACCCCCGGATTGGGATCGATGAACTGAACCGTGACGCTCTGGGCCGTCGACTGGTGCGCAACCGTGACCGAGTTCGCCGTCACGGTGAAGGGCGCGATCTGGGCGTAGGAGACGTTCTGGCCCAACGGGTCATAAGTGACCTGCAGGCTGCCGGCGGTGAAGGTCGCGCAGGCGGAGCGGGCGGCGCCGGTCATGGACAGGCTGATCATCGCCGCGCCGATCAGGGCGGCGGCGGACGCGGTGCGGTGAGAGGTCGGCCTCATGGGCGATCCTTGTCGGGCGTAATATCGTTCAGCCGGAACAGCGACCCGGCGGAAGCGGGAATGGTGAAGGTGAAGCGGGTGGGAGTCGCGGTCGGCATTTCGATCCGCCACCGCCCGGCGCGCAGTCCCTCGCCCGCAAACCGGCCGTCGCGCGAGGTGAACAGGGTCACCGGCGGATGGTCGGGATGATCAAGATCCAGCGCCTTGCCCGCCAACAGCGTGATCGGCCTGCCGTCGGCGTCGAGCAAGCGGCCGACTATGGTGAGTGAGTAGTCGGAGCCGACGGTCACCTTGTAACCGGACTTGTAGGGCGGAATGACCCGCTTGGTCGCCTGGCCGATATCATAGCCGGTCGGGGCGGTCGGAACATCATAGCCCACGGTGCGAATGGCGTAGGAGCTGAGATCGTTCAGGACGCCTGCGCCCATGGGGCCGGATGTCGCCAATGCGCCCTGCGGCGTCGGATCGACCACGACCTGTGCGCCCTTGAGCGAGCTATGGGGCTTGAACAGGGCGAAACTGTCATTGATCGGACGGCCGACGCCCACCACGCCGTCGGCCACCGCGATGGAGGTGGCGACGCGCGCGGTCGTGCGCTGATCGCTGACAGCGCCGGAGACGCTGTCATAGCTGGTGGAGTGGGCCAGGCCCAGCTCGGCGCGGTTGGCCATATAGGTGGCGGCGCCGTTAAAGCCGATATTGCCGTGCGACAGCCCGGAATGCTCCAGATCCGCAGATGTGTTCCAGGAGCCGACGCCGCGGCCGCCATTGTCCACATAGCTGACCTTCTGCTCATCGCTCAGCGTGTCAAAGGCGCCGGTGACCGAGCGCGCGCGACCCAGTCGGCGCGTGATGGAGAAGCCCAGGCTGGCGCCGTTCAGCACGCCGCCATCGGCATAGGACAGGTTGACCGAGCCATTGGTGAACTCGTCGAAGCGATAGCCGACCGAGGCCGTGGCCGAGCTGACATCCTTCTGCGTCCCGCGACCGGCGGCGTAGCGCAGATCAAGGCCCGCAAACACATACTGGTTGAAGGAGCGGTTATACGAGGCCGCCCACTGCACCGTATAGGGATTGGTCGAGGTCAGGGCGCCCAGCGTCGTGAAATTGGCGCTGCGCATCTCCATGGACAGGTTGAGCGACTGGGAGCGGTAACTCGCCCGCTCCTGCACCAGCCGGTTCAGGCCGATATTGACAGCATAGCCCGCGCCGCGTGCATCGCTGTCGCTATAGGCGGCGTCAATGCCCAGGGTGCCGATCCAGGCCGGCGCCCAGACGCCTTCCACACCGACCATGCGGAAGGCGTGGTCATATTGCACATTGCCGCCCAGGGTCAGGTCGTCGGCGAAACCATGCCGCCAGAAGCCGGTAAAGGCCACATCATTGGTGGCGTATTTCGGCTGGCCCCGGCTGAACTCGCTCAGCGCGCCGGCATAGGCCCCGAATTCGGTCAGACCGGACTTCAACAGGGTGCGATCAAAGAAGATGCTGAAGTTCAGGGTTTCGGTATTGCCCGCATCATCCTGGATCACGACGCGCACATCATTGGCGCCGTCCACGAACGGGAAGTTCTGCATATTATAGGCGCCGGCTGGCAGACGGATCTGCTGCACGGAGCGACCATTGATATAGGTCTCCACAGTGGAATCGCGCGTCAGCACAAAGGCGCGGTCGCCGCGGGGGCGGATGTTTTCCTGCGGGCTCAGTTCGGAATAGAGCCGCGAGACAGACAGGCCGCCAAGGTCCAGTCCGCCCTGGAAGCCTTCCGTGGAGACCTTCAGGTCGCCGGCGGTGTAGCGGGCCATCCAGTTCTGGTCGTCATAGATCAGGCGCGTGCCCTGGCGAGCGAACTGATGCACGCCGAGCTGGTTGGAATACTGGCCTTCGCCTTCGAGCACAAAGCCCTTGAAGCGCGCGGCGCCGTCCAGCAGCACCAGCGGGTTCTGCACGCCCGCCTTGTTGATCGTGCCCGAAGACACATAGTCCAGCGAGCCCTTCATATTGAGGAAGGCGCTGAAATTGGCGGGGGTCTCCACCTTGCCGATCAGGCTGGGGTCCATGGTGGCCACGTCCAGCGACCGGCTCGGTCGGTCGGATGCGGCGATGGTCAGGCGGATCTCCAGCGCGGTCGGATCGTAATAGGCGACAAGGCCGAGCTTTTTCAGCTCCTCGGGCGAGACATTGACCTTGCCCGACAGGCCGGTTCTCAGCCGCTCGAAGGCAGAGACGCGCAGCGCCTTGTTCACCGCCAGCAACATGTCTGAGGCGGCGAAGGCGATGGAGCCGTCGGGCGACAGGGTGGTGGCGACATCGCCCAGATAGTTCATCCCGTCCTTCACCGGCAGGATGACGGTATGGGCCGCCCTTGGCGAATAGCCGATCGCACTGGCGCGCGGCGGCGCCGGGCGGGGGGCGGTGGCGACCGGCTGGGCTTTCAGCGGCCAATAGGCGCCCATTCTGGCGTTGGGCAGAAGCAGGCGTTGTCCCAGATGCACCGCATAGGGCGGGCTGAGATGGTTCAGCGCCGCCAGCTGCTCCACCGGGACATGGGCATTATGGGCTATGCGCCAGAAGGTTTCTTCCGGCCCGACCACATGAAGGTCGTAATCGGTTTCCCAGAAGACTTCGTGGGACAGGGCCGCCCAGGTGCGCGACGGCTGTGCAGGCTGTTCCGCATTGCGCACCGGCAGGGTCAACGCCTTGCCAGGCGAAAGCGTCCGGGGATTTGGCGCCCTGTTGATCGCGGACAGGAGTTCGGGCGAGGCCTCGGCCTGTTGGCCAATGCTCCACAGGGTTTCACCGTGATGCACGGTGTGAGGGGCAAATCCCGGCTGCGGCAGGTCGCGCGGGTCGACCGGCATCCCGGTGACGGGATCCGGTGTTGCGGGCGCGCCGGTTATGGATGGGGCGGCGTCGTGTGCGGGACTGATCTGGGCCAGCTTGACCGGCGCGGGGGGCGCCGGCTTTGAGACGGGAGTAGGGGCGGGAGCAGGAGTGGGCGCACGCGCCAGGGCGGGAGCCGGAGCCGGAGCGGTGGCGGCTGGGGGCGGCGCACGCGGCGGGGCTGGCGTCGCCGCAACCACGGCGGGCTTTGGGGCCATGGGCGCGGGCCGGGTCACGACCGGCGCGGGCGGTGGGATTGTCGCCGCCGCCAGCGAGCTTGACACGGAGGGCGGCTCGTCATGGGCCGCCGACATGTCCTTTTCGGTGGTGCGCTGGAGCGGCACAATCAGCTTCTGGCCCGCGTGCAGCATATAGGGCGGGGACAGATTGTTCAGCTCTGCGATCAGATCGACCGGCGATTCCGATGCGCGCGCGACCTGTTTGATGGTCTCGCCCGCGCCAACCACATAGTCGCGATAGGCGGGTGTGGGCTCATAGGCGACGGGGCTGGGCGTCGGGGTCTGGGCCTGGGCCGGGCTCAGGCCCATGGCTGCGCCCGTTGAAATGGCGGCGACCGCAATCGCCAGTTCCGCCATATGTCCCGCGCGGCGCGCGCGCCTATTGATTGGGGGCACGCGACAGCTCCGCGCGGATCGTTCCATTGGCCGAGGGCAGGTCGACCGGCAGAACAAAGCGTCGAGAAGTGTCGGGTCCGACCAATCCAAAGCCTACAGACTGCTGGATGTCTTGCGGCTGAAGCAGCTTTGTGAAGATCTGCTTGCCGCTGGGGTCGTACTGGGTGATCCGCAGCATGTTCTGGCTGAGATACCCGTAGGTCGGTCCCGAATTCTTCAGAAATAGGACGGGGCGAGGGCGCGGCGTATTGGGCTGCGCAGTATCGGCGGGCGGCGCCGTCAAGGCGCCTGAAACCGGCGTTGGCGGCGCCGGCGGCGTGATCATGGCCACCTCTGCGCGGTCCACGCTCAGCTGGGCGTGACCTGTCGCAGAGGCGACATTGGTCAGGATCTGGAAATTATAGAGAATCTGGATCGCCGACTGGTTTTCGGCCATCTGGACGGGCAATTGGGCGACCGTCACATAGTAGTGCCGGCTCCTGGCCAGCCTCTGGTCGCCCACCCACTGAATGCGGAAGGCCTGGGTCTGTCCGGCCGGGATCATGGCCTGTAGCGGGAAGACCACCACTTCGCCCGTATCCTTGCCGGTCGGCTTCACGCCGTTTTCGTCCAGATCCAGCGCCTGCACCGACAGTTCCACCGGCAGGGGCGCGTTAAAGCTGTTCTCCACCCGGATCGTCGCCGAGGCGTCGCGGCCGGATGGCTTCAAATCCACCACAACGGGTTGCACCGTCATCGCCGCCGCCGGTCCAGCCAGAATCGCACCCGCCGTGGCGAGGGCGATCAGAGCGCGGGGCGGGACCAATAGCGGCATTCGAGGAGCTTTCCAGAGTCAAATTTGGCGTTCAGTATAGCAATGTTTGTGTTTCAGTTCGGTTACCTTGTGAAAACTAAAGCATATCTCCGGCCCGACTGGCGCATTGATCTCATCGAGGTCGCCAGTATTAACGGGAGAAATGTCAAAAATTACACAAAGCTCCTTCAATTTTATATTCAGTTCACAGGTGTGAACGATTTCTGATCACAGACGACGCCCGAGGCTCGGCCTCAGGCATGTCTGCCTCTGTTTTTCTGGATCAGGACGCCGCCGTGAGGGTGACGACGACCGAGCCTGTATAGCTACCCGCGATCAACAGGCCCGTGGCCGCCGACTGGGTCAGGGTGATCTTCACATAATCGTTGAAGAGGGCGGGCGTGGTCGGCAGGTTGTGCGTCACCTTGTAGGTCACCTCATTGGTGAAGCCGGCGGCGGTTGCGCCCGAGGGCAGGGTCGGCCCCTTCAGCGACGAGACAGTGACCGAGTAGGTCGAGTTCACGCCATTGCACCAGAACTTGCTGGCCGACTGCTTGAACTGGCCATTGATGGCGCCGGTGTTCAGGGTGCCGTCGGCATTGGTGATGTTTTGCAGGTTCAGGCTGTCCGAATAGGCGCCGGCGCTGCACGCTGCCGCGACCTGGCCGCTGATGCTCAGCGCGTAGGATGGCGTTGCGGGGGTCGAAGACGAGCCCGGCGCGCCGCCGGTGATGTCCGTGGACTGACCCGCAGCGCTGGCTGCGCCGGCAAGGCCCAGGGCGATCAAGGCCGCAGCGGCCGAAACAATCCGCTTTTGCATTGAAGAGTCTCCACAGTGAACAGGTTGGGGGCGCTGGGCGATGGTCATGTGCGAGCGCCGACAATGATGGTGAGGGTGTCGCGATAGGTCCCGGCGATCAGGGGGGTGGCCGCGGATTGAGGCTGCCAGCTGATGGTGACGGCGCCGGTCGTGCCAATGGCCACGCCGTAACCCGATGACAGGGAACCGGGCGTGGCTTCTTCCAGATTGCCGGCCATGTTGCTGGGCAGGGTCGAGGCATCCTGCGAGAAGCTGGGCGCGCCAAGGTCGGTATTGACGCTCAGTCCGACGGTGTAGGGCAGCCGGTTTGCAAAGCCTGAGGCCGCGGGCTTGTCCCCGAGCAGAGCGCCGTTCGACGATGCGGTGAACATCAGAAAGGGCGTATTGCAGTTCATGGTGAAACCGACCGTCGCAGATCCGCCTTGCGACAGTTCATGCAGATCGATGCTCGAGGCGGGCGGGGTCTGAAAGCCGCAATGGGCCTTCACCTGGCCGGTAATATAGAGATCCAGGCCCTGAGGCGCGCCCACGGCCGCTGCGCGGGCCGGGGTGGAAGCAACCAAGCCGAGCGCAATGGCGCCCAGTGCTGCAAGGCAAATAGGGGTGAGGCGGGTGGTTATTAACGTTTTCACGTGCAAATCTCCCCTCTCGGTTGCGTTAAGATTTTACTAACTTCGGACGATTTAGCACGCCGGGCCAGCAACGCAAGACGATTGTGACTTTGTAAGTCGAAGGAGCGGCGTAAATAATACTCGTATTGGGCACTGATTTTTTGTGCTGACATGATCATATATTGAACTTCCAGCAAATTATAGCCGCACTCATCTAGGTGTTTAAATCCTGCGCCAGGCCTGGTTCTCGACCCGAAATCATCGGGTTTGTTGAGACATCAGCCACACAGCCAGCGCCTGGACGCCGGTCGGTGAGATGGCGAGGGGGTTCAACTTCCCAAAATGCGACTCCAGGCCGCGACAGA
>CAIOJR010000073.1 GCA_903858685.1 uncultured Caulobacterales bacterium
CCGGCGCATGGCGCCGACATCAACTCGTGGGACACCGATTCCACGGTGGGCCTGAACGCCAGCATCACCTCCCTCGACACGGCGCTTGGCGGCCTAACAAGCCTGTCGGTTACCGGAGCCTCTGGCACCTACGTTCTCAGTCTTTCCCAGTACACGCCGCCGAACATCGAACTTAGCGGCACGCTGACCGCGAACATAAACATTCAGGTTCCGGCGACCGTTGGCGGCACTTGGTCGATCTACAATGGAGCGATCGGAGCCTTCACGGTCACCTTCGGCGTGACGGGCGGCAACTCGCTTGCCATTCCGGCTGGATACCGGGCGCTGTTAATATCGGATGGCACCAACGTCGCTTGGGCGGCGGGGTCCGCCCCCAATCCGGCGACGCTTGGCGGAACCGGGAACCTGATCTATGCCGGCACTAACGGATACATTCAGGGAAACTCCAACTTCACGCTCAATGGCGCCGGCACGCTCCTGACGGCGCTGGCCGTCACCGTTACGGGCGCGACTACGCTGGCGACGCTGTCCGTTAGCGGCACGATATCCGGAGCTGGGGTGACGGCGCTCTTCGCCAGCCCGCCCGCCATAGGCAGCACGGCTGCCGCATCGGGCAAGTTCACGCAGGCCTACACGGCTCCAAATGCTCTGGGCAACATAAGTTCATCGCTAAACCCGGCGTGCAGCCTCAGCAATGTGTTCACCGCAACGCTGACCGGCAACCCTTCGTTTTCACCCTCTGGGCCGGCGTCCGGCCAGACCATCAACCTGCTGCTCACTCAGGACGCCACTGGCGGCCGAACAGTGACGTGGGGAGCGTCAGTGAAATGGATTAACGGAAGCGCGGGAGTGCTCAGTACGGCAGCGAGCGCTGTCGACCTTGTCGTGCTCACCTATATCGGCACAACGTGGTACGGCAGCGTGGCAAAGTCATTTAGTTAGGCTGGTACTCTCGCACCTTCCCGATGAATGCGGTGTTCAGGCCGATCTGGCCGTGCGGCACAAGCTCGGCGCGGCGCTTGGGGTCGTAGTCTGGGTCGCCGCGCTTGTTGCTGTCCTTGTAGAACTCAAAGACGATGATGAACTCGCTGTGCGCGAGGACATCGACAAAGGCCCGCAGGCTCTCCGCCGTGTGCTCGCAAATAATCTGGTGGACCGCCGCGCCCTCGCGCGCCGGCATGTTCATGGTGATCTGGTACAGCATGGCATCCTCCAAAAAAAGAGCGGCGGCCCCGTGACCGCCGCCCCGCTCCGCGCGGCCAGCATACCGCGCACGAAGCACGCGGTACGCTCATCCATCCTAGCCGAAGTCTTCGCTATCCGCAGAAGCGGCGGTGGCTGCCGGAGCGCCCACCGCAGTCGACCCAGTGTGCGGGGCGCCGTGGGCCGGCGCCTGCGCCACAGATGCCTTTGGCGTGTACACCAGATCCTGCGGTCGGGTGGTCCACCCGGTGATCTCAAACACCGGGCTGTAGTTGGTCGACTTCTTCGCCCCCTCGCCCGACGTGATGGCGACCGTATCCTTCAGGATGACGACCGGCAGCTTGCCGGGATTGGACTTCAGACCCTCAACGTAGGCGTTATGCAGTTCGTCGATGCCGCGCAAGAAAGCCTTGGCGTTACCCGCGAGTTCGCGAATGTCGCCGCCGCAATCCTTGTGAAGCTTGACGAGCACGCGCACGCCCGGCTTGTAGTCGTCGCTCGGCCGAACGGCCTGCTTGCCGTCCGCAAGCCGGGTCAGGCTGAAGCCCGGCGCCGCGCCAGCGTTGAAGGCGATAAAGCCAGTCTCGACGTTCTCAAGGTCAAAAACAGCCTTAAAGCTCCGGGTGATGTCGACCGGCGTGTTCTCGTTGTTGATGCGGTCGATGCGCGACAGGCGGCCACTCCGCGAGTCGTACTTGATGATCGGCTGGATATCTCCGGTCGTAGTGTCGTAGTTGATACCAAGTGCCATTTACAGTTCTCCTTTGTGGGTCGATATGGCCCGACCCTGCCTCTCCGCAATGCGCGGAATTCTGTTACTGACCATACGCGAAACCCTTAAATTTGCGTAGAGTTTTGCTTATGATTCGGAATGGCCTCGCTGGACTGGGCGCCGAAACCTGCTGAGGGACAGTGTCGACCCGTACGCCTCCGCAGCCGGCAATCGCCAGAAGGGCTATCAAAGCAATCGCTATCAAAGCAATCGCAGTGGCGGTTGCAAAAACTTGATCACCGATGGAGTCCCAGAAGCAGCTTAAGGAAGACAAAGGCGAAAAACGGGGCCAAAACCACTCCG
>CAIOJR010000074.1 GCA_903858685.1 uncultured Caulobacterales bacterium
CCGCGCTCAACCGCTTGCAGGCCTATACGTCCTCATCCAGTTCGTCATCCACCACGTCCCTTCTGGGCTAGCGGCGCCAGACCCCGTCCTCGCCAAGAACAAAGCCGTTGTTCCTGTAGATATTTCTGGCGGGAAAGTTTCTCGCGGTCTCGATGATGCGGGCGGACAGGACCTGATCCTGTGCGGTCCGATGGTCCGCGGCATAATTCAGCAAAGCCCGATCCACGCCCAGCCCCAGAACGCGACAGCTGACGGCGAAGGCGGTGATTTCACAGTGGTCGCAGATAATCACGCCGACCAGGCCGTAGTCGCCAAAGCGATCCGCCGCATGGACGGTGAATACATCGGATTGTGGTCCGCTGATCAGATCGGCCAATTCCGACACGGATGGACGAAGACCGGTGGTGTTGAACTGGGTTGTTCGCTGCAACAGTTCGACTATTCGGGACAAGGTTGCGACCGGTGCATCGATTGTGAGGCGCGCACAGTCGATCTTCAGATCAAGCGAAAGGATGAACGCGTCCTGATCGGCAAAGGCGGTCTGGTGTTTTTGACGCGACAGGCTGGCCTTGGTCATCTCGGTGCGCGCCTGCGCCTCATCGGTCACATGCACGGTCTGAAGGCGCGGATCGCTGAGCAGGCTGCGTCTCAGAGTCATCAGATCATCCCCCAACAGATCAATCTGGGGCAAGGTCTGGCGAATGCGCTCACGCTCTATCGGATTGTCGTCGATGAAGATGAAGGCTGAGGGATCAAAGCCCAGCTCATCGGCGATGGACTGGATATTGGCCGCCTTATCCTGCCAGTTGATCCTCAACGTGGCAAAGTCGTCCAGCGTCAGTAGTCGGTCGCGTGGATAGTGGTCGCCAAAGACCCAGAGGTCCCGCACGGTCTGTTCGTCATTCTTGCTGACGCAGGCCAGCAAAATGCCCCGCTTCTTCAGGGCGAGCAGCGCCTCGTGGAGGCCAAAGAACAGGCCCACAAAGGAAAAGGGGCTGCTGACCTCGGGCGACCAGGCGAAGGGCGCGCCGGTTTCAGCCAGAACGCCCGGCCACAGCACCCCGTCCAGATCAACGATCACACACTTCTTGGCGTCGATCCGCGCCACGGTGACCAGCGCGTCCATGTGGGCTCTGGCCGTGATCCGCTCCCGAACATAGGGATCTGCATCAAGCGATTGCGACAGACTGTCCATGGACGGAAATATCCCGTGCACGGCCTCCTTCTCCGCCTCAACCCGCTGCAACAGCCAGCCGGGCGAACCAAAATGGGTGAAGCCGACCTGCGCGTCGTCCAGCAGACGGTCCACTCCCGACGCCGCCAGGGCGGCGGCGATGTCCACCACGTGAACATCGTCATAGGATTCAACCAGCTCGGCCAGAGCGACATTTGCCAGACGGAAACGGTTGCGGTGCCCAAGCGCGCCCCTCTCCCCCAAACCCAGAGGCTGAACGCTCGGCTCTGGCAGATTGTCAATCAGAATGGGCGCAGTCGTGACGCGCCGGAGTTCCTCGATCATGTAGCGCGCCTGAGCGATGAAGAGCGCTTCCGGCGACTGCCCATTCAGCGCCTGCGCAGGGGTCGTCAGGGTGTGACGCGCGCGAAGTGCGCCAATCAGAATCGCATCGTGCTTTCGCTCTGCAGCCAGGCTGAGATCATCGGGAAAGGTCGCCGCCACATGCAGGTCCAGACCATGGCCCCGCCCTGCCGAAATCAGAAAGTCCTGCTCCATCTGGACGTCGCAGTCTCCAAACAGCAGGAGATCAAAGCGCCGGCCGCCACGATTGAGGTCTGCCTCATTGGCCGCAGCCGTCACCGACCAATAGGGCTCCCCGCCCTGCCGATTGGCGCGACGAAGCGCGTCGACCGCCGCCTCGGGATCGCGACCATGATAGGCCGACAGCGCCTGCGACAGGGCGTCCAGCTCTTCCTGCGGCGTCAGTTCCGTCAACACGCCCCGGTCGACCAGAGCCGCGCGCAGGGTTTCGCCCATCTGCGCCTCGAACAATGGCTGGGGGGCATGAAAGATATCAATCAGTTGGGCGAGATCTGAGTCCACCACCCAGCGCAGCTGGTTGACGGCGTGCAGAACCATGACGCGGCCATCGCCGACCGGCGCCATGTGAACGAATCGCGACCTCCTTAAACCCATGTCAGCTGTTCAAACCCCATCGGTCATGCGCTCGCCCTGGCGGGCGATGTCTCAAACATGGGCTCAAGAAGGTTTAGCCCCACTGAACCCGACGCCCGGCCAGATCCTCGCCCTCGACAAGACCCGCATTGGCGGTCCGGATCGCGACGCCTTCGTCATCATAGAGGAACGGCACCAGCGTATAGCGCACGCCCCGCGTCACTGGCGTCACATCGTGCAACAGTCCGCAAGCGAACACCGCCGCGCCGCCGGTGGGCGGGCGATAGGCGCGCGGGCCAAATTCGGGGAAACGCACCTCCCCGCCCTCAAATTCGGGTTCGTTCAGGTTGATGGACACAGCGAACCTGCGATGCGCCGTGCCTGCCGTGACATTATCCCTGTGGGCGGTGAAGAAGCCCTGGTTGTGATCTGAATAGCGACAGATCAGAAACCGCTCGATCTCGGTCGCCCTCCAGCCGAAGGCGCGCTCCACCATCGGCAGGAGGCGGCGGGTCATCCGCTCGGCCACGCCGTCGATCAGGGCCTCGTCCTCGATCGTCACATCCTCTCGGCGCTTCAGATGGGCGGCGACCTGCATGACGGTCCTGCCGTCCATGTCGATGGCGAAGCCTGACTCCTCAGGCTCGCGAGCCTTGAAATAGTCGATCAGGGTCTGGCAGAATTCCGGTTCGAAAATGCGCGGCGCCAGCAGGACGGGCGCAAACACTTCGGCGTGGCCCTGTTTCTCCCGCGCCAGTTCCTGCTCCAGAAGACCGAGAATCTCCCCTGTCTGCTCCACCCCGCCGGTTGCGAAGATGCGGTAGCTGCGGTCGATCAGAAACACCATGGGGTTCATGAACTGGTTGTCGATCACCCCCAGGATCTGGCTGGCCTTCAGGTCCAGATCCCACAGATAACGCAGTCCCGGCGTGTCATTGTAAAGGTTGCGCACATTGCGATCGTCGATATCGACCGTGACGCCAAAGAACAGGCAGTTCGTATCGTCAAACAAGTGGCGGCGCTGGATCACCAGCGCGTGCGCCGCAGCGCAGACCGGATTGGACAGGGAGCCGAAGGCCATCAGCACCATCCAGCGCCCCGCCGTCACCTGTATCGAATAGTTGGCCACGCCGTCGGTCGCAGCGGTGATGAAGGGCGCTGGCTCTCCCCACTGAGGCGGTCTGGACACCATGGTTTCAACTCTCGCTCGGCTGTTGCGGCGCAGTAAGGCGCTGAGTCTGAATGAGGTGCAATTTCAAGCCGTGGACGCGATGCGGCTTGTGCCATTCCCGTCTGAACGCTCAGCTCCCAAACGGATTATGGTCACGCCAGGCCCGCTCGAACGGCAACCGCCAGGCGTGCGGCGCCACCAGTTGGTGGATCGACTTTGGCCCCCAGGCGCCTTCGGGATAGAGCCGCACAGGCGGCGGCGCCTCCAGCAGGGGAATGGAAACCTCCCAAAGGCGCTCAATGCCTTCAGCGGTCGTGAACAGGGTATGGTCTCCGCGCATGGCGTCGAGAATGAGACGCTCATAGGCCTCCAGAATCTCCCCCACCAACCCCGTGTCGTGCATGGCGAACTGCAAGCTCAGCTTATCGAGCCGCATCCCCGGACCGGGGCGCTTGCCATAAAAGGACAGTGACATCTTGGACGCGTCAGCCAGATCGAAGGTCAGGTGGTCCGGCCCTTGCGCGCCGATGCCAGACCCGATCGGGAACATGCTTTTCGGCGGCTCCCTGAAGGCGATGGAGATGATCCGCTGGCCCTCTGCCAGTTTCTTACCTGTGCGCAGGAAGAAAGGCACACCCGCCCAGCGCCAGTTGTCGATCTGGCACTTCAGCGCAATGAAGGTCTCTGTGTCGGATTCAGGGTCAACGCCGGCTTCGGCGCGATAGCCAATATATTGCCCACGAACCACCTCCTTCGGGTCTATGGGCAACATGCTGCGAAAGACCTTGTTCTTTTCCTCGCTGATCGGCTTGGGCTCAAGCGCGGTTGGGGGCTCCATGGCCATGAAGGCCAGGATCTGGAACAGGTGGGTCACCACCATGTCGCGATAGGCGCCCGTCGTCTCGTAAAAGGCGGAACGCTTGCCAAGACCCAGCGTCTCCGGCACGTCGATCTGCACGTGATCGATGAAATTCCGGTTCCAGATCGGTTCGAACAGCCCGTTGGCGAAGCGGAAGGCCAGGATGTTCTGAGCCGGCTCCTTTCCCAGAAAATGGTCTATGCGGAAGATCTGTTCTTCGGAAAACACCTCATGCAGCTTGGCGTTCAGCGATCGCGCGCTGGCCAGATCGGTGCCGAACGGCTTTTCCATGACCACGCGCGAATTGGCCACCAGATCAGCCTCGCCCAGCAACCGCACGGCGCTCAGGGCAGCCGCTGGCGGCACGCTGAGATAATGAAGTCGGCGGCTTTCACAGCCCAGCGCCGCTTCCGCCCGCGCTACGGCCGCCTTCAGCGCCTCCGCGCCAGCCGACAGGGACACATAATCAAGGCAATCTGAAAACGCCGACCACTTTTCAGGGGTCAGGGAGCGCGGAGAAAACTCTTCGAGCGCCCCCTGTGCGATCGCACGAAAGCCGTCCACATCAGTGTCGTCCAGCGAAACGCCGATGATGCGACAACCGGGGATGAATCCGGAGCTGAACAGATGGAACAGGCCCGGCAACAGCTTGCGTCGCGAAAGATCGCCCGTCGCGCCGACCAGAACCACGACCTGGGGAAATTTGGGGCCAACGCCTACAGGTGCTTTCGCCAATTCAGCCTCTTGTCCCGGACATCGGACGGCGCGTCCCGTCCCCTCAGCGCACGATGCGGCGCCCGGATCAGTGTCGGCGCAACTCCTTAAAAATGTCCGGCAAAAAGGCGCCATTCATACGACGTTCACCATGAATGGGCCGAAATCTGAGCAATTTCCACCATTCTGTTCGAATTGGCGGGGGTCTGAGCGTCGCCAATTCGCCACAAATACCGGCCACCGATTGTCACGGATCAACAAACCCTTCACCCGGTTTTGCCAAGATGGGCAACGACTGGCGCGCGAGCCCCCCCCTGTTCGCGCCGGCTGAAAGTTGATAATGATTATTGTTCGCGAAAACTGATGCCGAAAGCGCCCTTGCCCCTCACAATGTCCATCAGCCTCCAAAACCGGCCTGCCCCCCCCGACTCCAAGCTCGTTTCGCTTGCCGAAGGCCGTAAGGGATTTGCAGGCATGATCGCTGAAGTCAGCACTCATGGCTGCGACAAGGATGCGCTGGATTACCGTGAGCTGGAGCGCCGACTCCTGGAAATGGGCTTCGTCGAGGGCGCCAGGGTCGAAATCCTGCATGAGGGCTTTATCGGCCGCGACCCGATCTGTGTGAGGCTGGACGACATGCGCGTGGCTCTGCGGCGCAAGGAGGCGCGCGGCGTGCTGGTGCGTCAGGACACGACATGAACGCCGCCATCGCCACTCAGCTAACGACGCCGATCCGCGTCGCCCTGGTGGGCAATCCCAATTCGGGCAAGACGGCCACCTTCAACGCCCTGACTGGCGCGCGTCAGAAGGTCGCCAACTATGCGGGCGTGACGGTGGAGCGCAAGGAGGGCCAGCTTCTCTGTCCCGATGGCCAGCGCATGGTCGTCATTGACCTGCCCGGCACCTATTCGCTGCGCGCGCGCAGCCCAGACGAGGTGGTGACCCGCGACGCCATTCTGGGCCATCTGGCCGGAGAGGTCCCGCCCGATGTGGTGATCTGCGTCGCTGACGCCACCAATCTTCGCCTGATCCTGAGGCTGGCTCTGGAACTGAAGGCGGTTGGCCGTCCCACGGTTCTGGCGCTCAACATGATCGATATCGCCGAGCGTCAGGGGCTCGATATCGACCAGACGCAACTGTCACACGCCCTGGGAATGCCTGTCATCGCCACGGTCGCGACCCGCAAACGCGGCGTGTCCGATCTGGTGGCGGCTGTCCAGAAACTGGCCCAATCCGCCGATGCGCCGAAAGATCACGGCTGGACCGAACCCAGCGCGATGCAGGTGCGCAGCCTGCACAAGCAGGCCGAACGCATCGTGAAGTCCTGCGTCCACCCGCCAAGACGGCCCGACACCTGGACCGGGCGCCTGGATGACGTGCTGCTGCACCCGGTCGGCGGGGTTCTGATCCTGCTCGCCGTGCTGTTTGTGATGTTTCAGGCGGTCTTTACCGGCGCAAAGCCAGTCATGGACCTGATTTCAGAGGGCTTTGGCGGCCTGTCCGCCATGGTCGCGCAGATCCTGCCGGAGGGCCTGCTCAAAAGCCTGATCTGCAACGGGGTGATTGCCGGCGTCGGAACGGTCGTGGTCTTTCTGCCCCAGATCATGATCCTGTTTTTGTTCATCATCCTGTTGGAGGATGTGGGCTATATGGCGCGCGCCGCCTTCCTGCTGGATCGCATCATGGGCGGGGCGGGCCTGCATGGCCGCGCCTTCATACCGCTCCTGTCCAGCTTCGCCTGCGCCATACCCGGCATCATGGCCACACGGGTGATCGATAATCGTCGCGACCGGTTGACCACGATCATGGTCGCGCCGTTGATGACCTGCTCGGCGCGCATTCCGGTCTATACCCTGATCATCTCCGCCTTTGTCCCGGCCAGACAGGTGCTCGGCGGGCTCAGCCTTCAAGGTCTGGTCTTCTTCGGCCTCTATGCGTGCGGGATGCTCAGCGCGCTGGCGGCGGCCTGGGTCATCCGCAAGGTGTTCTGGCGCAGCGCGTCCGAGCCCTTCTTGATGGAGCTTCCCACCTACAAGGTTCCAGACGCCGCCAATGTGATCCGCAGCGTGCTTTTGCGCGCCCATATTTTCCTGAAGCGTGCAGGCACGACGATCCTGTCCATGATGGTGCTGATCTGGTTCCTCTGCACCGTTCCCGGCAAGCCCGCGGGCGCGGCGGGACCGGCGATTGACTACAGCTACGCAGGTCAGATCGGCCATTTCATCGCGCCGGTCATGGCGCCTGTGGGTTTCAGCTGGCAGATGGCGGTGGCGCTGATCCCCGGCATGGCCGCGCGCGAAGTGGCGGTCGGCGCGCTCGGCACGGTCTATGCAGTCTCCGGTGGCGAAGGGGCGGCGGGCGCGCTTGGCGCACATCTGGCGCATGAATGGTCCCTGGCGTCCGCGCTCGCCTTTCTGGCCTGGTATGTGTTTGCGCCGCAATGCGCCTCGACGCTGGGCGTGGTGAAGCGCGAGACCAATTCGTGGCTCTGGCCCGTGGTCATGTTCACCTATATGACGGCCCTCGCCTATGCAGGGGCCTTCGTCGTCTATCGTATCGCTGTGGCGATGGGGGCGGGCTGATGGTCCAGACGCTGATCGTCTACGGCGCCGTGGCCCTTGCGGCAGCGCGCATCGTCTGGACATCTGGCCTGCGCAAAGGGCTCACGCGCCGCCATGCGCCGAGGGCGAAAACCCGCGACTGCGGGCCGGACTGCAACTGCTCAGGCTAAAGCGCTTCCCGACCAAGTGAACACCGGTTGTCGGAAAAGTAGCGCGTGAAAACAAAAAAGATAAAGCTCCGGCCAGACGCCATCCGGTCGGAAATGGCTTTAGAAGCCCAGAGCGAGCCCCGCATAGAGCGTGCGGCCCGGCGCCGGTTGCAGCCCGCCCAAAAGACTGGCGCGCGCGAGATAGCGGCTATCGGCGACATTATAGGCCCCCGCCAGAAGCTTAAGGCGCGGCGACAGCCAGTATTCCCCGGTCAGGTCCCCCACCGTATGGGCGGCCATCTGGGCCGGGTAGGCGACGCCATTCAGGGTCGCCGCCTGATGGCTGTCGAGGAGATAGCTCGCTCCCACATACTGAACAGTCAGGCTGAGGCTGTATTGTCGGTCCTGCCGCCAGGTCAGGCCGGACTTGGCCACCACATGCGGCGCACCAGCGGGCGTGCGGCCCACCTGCCCCACAATTGCGCTGTGAACAAAGCGCGCCTCGGTCAGGGCCAGACTGGCGAAGCCGACAAGATGTCGCCCGCCAGAGGCCGAATGGAGGAGGTCATAGGACACCTCGCCCTCAAAGCCCTGATGACGCGTGTCGCCCGTCGTCAGATTGATCAGCATGAGCGGATCAGACGGTGACGGCAGGCTTTCCACCCGATGGCGGAAATCGATCAGGAACAGGCTCGCATCGTAGAAAAAACCCTTCAAAGGCGTGCCGTGGACGCCCGCCTCCCAGCTCAGGCTCCTGGCGGGGTCGAGGCTGGCGTTCTGGGGCCGCACAAGCGAGGGCGCGGCGAGATCGGCGAATTGCACAGGCCGATAACCTTGAGTCGCGCTGACATAGGTCTCATTGGCGCGACCAAAATCATTGCCGATCCCAAGGCCCGCCAGCGGCGTATAGCGCGAGGCCCGCGCCGCGCCCAAGGCCGCGACAACGCCTGACGGATCGACCTTGATCGCATTGTGTTCCAGCCGAACCGACGGCGTCACATGGAACTGATGGGGCAGGCGGAAGACCGTCTCGGTGAACAGCGCCTGATAACTGGCCTGACGGTTCTGGCTGAGATCGAGCACGGCACCCGTCCGGTCGGTCCCCGCGGCTTCCAGATTCGCGGCCAGCCATTGCCGCCGGGGCGAAGTGTCCTGATCGGCGGTCAGGCCCATGGTAAAGGCGTTTCCCCGACCGAAGCTGTGGCGCAGCCTCATATCGACGCCCAGGGTCCGATAGGTCTGGTCGT
The DNA here is from genome assembly GCA_903858685.1 of uncultured Caulobacterales bacterium. Classification (GTDB taxonomy): domain Bacteria; phylum Pseudomonadota; class Alphaproteobacteria; order Caulobacterales; family Caulobacteraceae; genus CAIMFV01. The sequence continues at coordinate 8,833 of CAIOJR010000074.1, forward strand.
CGAACACCGCCAAGGACAGCGCCGCCGCCCGCGCTGTGGTCTCAAGATAGTTGGCCCAGAGCTTGCCCTCGAACCGCCAACCGTCAGCCGCGTCGACCTCCGCGCCCAGCGTGGCCGACATTCGGCGCGTCCAGTGATGGTCATGCGGCGCATCGGCCATGCCCGGATCGCCCGCCTGCGCCTGATAGGCGTGCAGATCGAGATAGAACAGTTCGCCCTTGACCGGTCGCCAGCCCAGAAAGGAGTCTGCAGCCCCGAGGCGTGATGCGGAATTGACCTGGCGCCCATCAACCGCCTGATAGCCAAGACTGGCCCTATATTCGATCGTGCCCTCAGCGCCTTCGATGAAATTATAGGTCGAATACAGCCCGTTCGAGCCGCCAACCTGCTCCGTCCCGACGTTTGGCGGCTCACCCGGATGAGGGCGACGCGACACCAGATTGACGGCGCCGACCGGCGTTGGCCCGTAGATAAGCCCCGCCCCGCCCCGGATCAGCTGGACCTGGGCCAGACCTTGCGACAGGGGTGAAAAAGACACGATCGACGCCGCAGCTGCATCGTTCGAGATGGGCAAACCGTCCTGCAAAACTGCGACATAGCCCGCCCCCTGGGTCGGTGAAAAACCGCGATAGCTCAGCTCGGTCGGCGATCCGGCGGGCAGATCCGCCGCGATCAGACCCGGCGTGCGGATGAACAGATTGCGCCCCGACAGCTGCGTCAATTCAGGCTGCTGGTCGGTGACGGAGACGGAGGTCTTCTTGGTTACGGTGATCTTGGGGCCGTCCACCTCGCGCATGATGTGCTCAAGCTTGGCGCGCGTGTCCTCACGGCGGCGATTGACCTCGACCGGCGCCAGATTACCCGCCGTCGCTTGACCGGCCGTGGCGGGCGCCGCCTGCCCATAGGCCAGCCCAACCGAGAAGGCGCTGCTCAGAGCGACCAGGCTGATCTGAATAGGAAGACGTCCGGCCATCCGTCGGCAGCCCCTGACCATGTTGCAATTTCGCGACAGGATGTGATGCGTCTGCACCTGATCGCCACTCTTCCCCCCCGATTACAGGTTCTTCACTTTGGGGTCCATGCGAAGCGCTCCTAAGGTTGCGGAAACCTTGCCCGCCCAACCCCGGATGTTCATGCGACGCCCCCTCTTGCTAAACTTTGTCGCGACCAGCGCCCTGATCGCTGGCGTGACCAGTCTGTCCAGCGCAGCCTCTGCCGATCCGACGGCGCCGCTCTCGCCGGTCGTGGTCACCGCGCCGCCGATCACGCCTCTGGACCAGACCGCTGGGCTGGACCGGACCGGCGCGCCTTTGTCCGATATCCCCCGCACAATCGATATTGCGCCAAGATCGCTGATGGACGCTCAGGGCGCGACAAGGCTGACTGATGTGACGCGCGACATTTCCGGCGTGGCTCAAGGCGGCCAGTTTGCTTTCGGCTTTTTTGACAGGGTGATCATTCGCGGCCTCAATGCCAGCTATCTGAATGACGGACTGCCAGACGGCGCATCAGACCTGACCGGCTACACCCACTCTCTGGTCGGGGTGGCGCGGATCGAGGTGCTGAAAGGCCCCGGTTCGGCCCTGTTCGGCAGCGCGGAACCCGGCGGCTCCATCAATATCGTCCATGTGCGGCCGTCTGACGTCAAAAGCCTGGTTCTGAGCGAGCAATATGGTTCGTTTGGAACGACGACCACCACCCTCTCCGCCGGCGGCCCCTCGGGAACGGCCAGTCTGGACTGGCGTTTTGACGGCGGTTACCAACAGTCGGACGGCTATCGCAACCAGCGCAGCCAGACGACCGACCTGTTGGCCTCAGCCGCCTACCGACCGGATCGCCACGATATCGAGACCCGGATTGAATATCACCATCTGGACAACCGCCCTGACGCGACCGGCATCCCCTTCTCGCCGCCGAATGGGGTGGGAAAGCCTTTGGCGGTGGACCCCGGCGACACCTATTACACCCCCTATGCCGACGCCCGTCAGGACATCACGCGTGGCTTCATCAGCGACGCCTGGAAGGTGTCAGATCGCCTGACCCTCAATATCGAAGGCGGGCTCAGCCACCGCCAGGTGGATGTGCTGCGCAATGCGGGCGGCTCTGTCGCGCTTGTCAGCGGCCAGTACGCCCTGACCAAGCGCCAGCTTCGCCGCCAGTCAGACGCCTTTGACGACGCCAATTTCCGGGTTGAACCAAACTGGAACTTCACGACGGGCGGGATGAAACACCTGCTGTTGACGGGCCTCGACCTACGCCGGATTGACGGGATCACGGTGCGCGCCACCGCCGACCTGGCCAATATCGGCAATATCTACGCCCCGGTCGTGACGGACGCGCCCCTGTCTGGCCTGACCTTCAAGTGCGATTCCGCCCATAATTGCGACAATGCCCGACTGAAGGCGACCTTTGTCGGGGTCTATGCCACCGATCAGATCGACGTGAGCGACGCGCTGAAGCTGCGACTGTCGGTGCGTCAGGACGGATTCAAGACCTCCGGCGAAGCTCGCGCGCTCCTGCCTGCCAATGGGGGCCAGCAGAAGCCTTGCACGCCCCCCGCCGCGGCCGCCTGCCCTTGGGTCCCGGGTCAGACGATTTCGCGCGACGATGCGCTGATGTCCTATGATGCGGGCGCTGTCTACAAGCTGTCCCGCGGCCTGTCGGTCTTTGCCGGATATTCCAGCACCGCCTATCCGATCTTCAACACCGAGGAGCCGGAAAGCGTCGGGCAGACGCCCGAGCGCGGAACCCAACTCGAAACCGGCCTGCGTTTTCAGTCCGGCGACCTGCTCAGCCTGACCACCTCGCTGTATGATGTGACGCGCCAGAATGTCTTCACTCAGCTGACGCAACCCAATCCGGCGGGCCCGGGCAACATCACCGTCGCCCAGACCTTTTCCTATCGCGTGCAGGGCTGGGAAAGCGATGTGAACCTCAAGCCCGTCAAGGGCTGGACAGTGCTCGGCAATCTGGCCCTGCAGGACGGCGCCATCACCCGCTATCCGCAGACGCCAGCGGATCTGGGCCGTCCGATCCCCAGCGTGCCCAAGGTGCTGGCCAATCTGTGGACAAGCTACGACCTCGCCAGGATTCACCTCAGCGCAGGCGTGCGTTATCGCGGGACCGAGTTTGCCGACGCCGGTCAGACCCGCAAGGTTCCTGGCGCCGCCCTGTTTGATCTGGGTCTCAACCTGCCGGTCGGCCCGTCAACACTGGCGTTTGGCGTAGAAAATCTGCTCGACCGTCGCAACTTCCTCTATGGCGACGGCACAGGCGGCGGCGCCCTGCCCGGCGCCGGACGCACGGCCTTTGTCAAGCTTTCAGCCAAACTCTGGTAAGGGTCAGGCGGGTTGAAGCATTAGGCTTTTCGCTACAGCTTCAGCCACCTTGACGCCGTCCACGGCGGCGGAAAGAATGCCGCCCGCATAACCGGCGCCCTCGCCTGCAGGATAGAGACCCGCCGTATTCAGGCTCTGAAAATCGGCGCCGCGCGTGATGCGCACCGGCGAGGAGGTGCGCGTCTCAACCCCGGTCAGCACGGCGTCCGGATTGTCAAAACCCGATATCTGTCGGCCAAAGGCCGGCAGGGCCTCGCGGATGGCCTCAATGGCGAAGTCCGGCAGGCAGGTGGACAGGTCCGCAGGCGTCACGCCGGGCTTGTAGGACGGAACCACATCGCCGAGCGCCGTGGACGGCTTGCCTGCAAGAAAATCGCCAACCGTCTGCCCCGGCGCGGCATAGGTCCCGCCACCCGCCGCAAAGGCGCGCTCTTCCCAGCGACGTTGCAGTTCGACTCCGGCCAAGGGATGCCCCGGATAGTCCCTTTCAGGGTGGATATCGACGACGATGCCCGCATTGGCGTTGCGCTCATTGCGCGAATACTGGCTCATTCCGTTGGTGACCAGCCTGCCCGGCTCGGACGCCGCCGCGACCACCGTGCCCCCCGGACACATGCAGAAGCTGTAGGCCGTGCGCCCGTTGGCGCAGGCGTGGGACAGCTTGTAGTCGGCCGCCCCCAGATCCTTGTGGCCCGCGCTGGCGCCGAACCTTGCCCGGTCGATCAGCGACTGCGGATGCTCGATGCGAAACCCGATGGAGAAGGGCTTGGCCTCGATATGGACGCCAGCCTCATACAGCATCTGAAACGTGTCGCGCGCGCTGTGGCCGATGGCCAGAACCACATGATCCGCCGCCAGAGTCTCGCCGCTGTCCAGCACCACGCCGCAGACTCGCTGACCGCGCGCTGAATCCGGCTCGGTCAATATATCGACCACCTTGCTCTGGAACCGGTATTCACCGCCTAAAGCCTCCACCGACGCCCGCAGGCTCTCCACCATGGTGACGAGGCGAAACGTGCCGATATGGGGATGGGCCTCGGTCAGGATTTCAGGCGGCGCGCCGGCCTTGACGAACTCGGTCAGGACCTTGCGGCCCAGATGGCGGGGGTCCTTGATCTGGCTGTAGAGCTTGCCGTCGGAGAAGGTGCCCGCGCCGCCCTCCCCAAACTGGACATTGGATTCCGGGTTCAACTCGCCCCGCCGCCACAGGCCCCACGTATCCTTGGTGCGCTCGCGCACCACCTTGCCACGGTCCAGAATGATCGGGCGAAAGCCCATCTGAGCCAGCAACAGACCAGCGAACAGGCCGCAAGGCCCCGTGCCAATGACGACGGGACGATGCTTTGGCGGAGCGCCGGCCCGGGTTACGAACTGGTAGCTGACGTCAGGCGTCGGCCGCACGCGATGATCGCCGCTGCACCGCGCCAGCACGGCGGCTTCATCCCGCACCGCGACATCGACGGAATAGACCATCAGGATGGCGCTCTTGCGCCGCGCGTCATGGGCGCGGCGGGCGATCTGGCAATGCAGAATCTGCTCAGGCGCGAGGCCAATGCGCTCGGCCGCGGCGTCGATCAGGGCCTGGGGCGCATGATCCAGAGCCAGTTTGAGTTCAGTCAGTCGAAGCATGACCCTCTATAGCACAGGCAGCCCGCCCTAGATCCACTGTCGCCGCATCAAGGGCACGGACCTGACCGGCGGAACGACGACCTCAACTGTCGGCGGCGACCAACATGAGATGACTGTGTCAATAATGTCGCGATTGCTTCGGATCAAAGACAGTACCTGTCGACGCGCTAAACGTGAAACTCATTTCGCCGGACATCGCAGCAAATGACAAGACGCCAAACCCTCTTGATCGCGGCTGTCGTCGTCGTGGCGATCGCCGGCTTTGTCGCCTGGCGATGGCTCCATCCCGCTGCCTCGCCAGACGCGCTGACCCTTTATGGCAATGTGGATCTGCGTCAGGTGGAGCTGGCCTTCAACAACGCCGACCGGATTGACACGGTTCTGGTCGAAGAAGGCGATCATGTCCGCAAGGGTCAGGTGGTCGCCCGGCTGGATGTGCGCCGACTGAAACCCCTGACCGAGGCGGCGCAAGCCCAGGTCGACGCGCAGGCCGCCGTCGTTCAACGGCTTGAGGCGGGCAACCGCCCCCAGGAAATTGCTCAGGCCAGGGACACGCTGGCGGTTGCGCAGGCTGAGGCGCAAAACGCCCACGCCCTCTATAGTCGCTCCAGCCAGTTGTGGAACGCCTCCGCCGGTCAGGCGAGCCTCAGCCATCAGGACCTCGACAACGCCAGGGCCGCCATGGACGCCGCAGATGCGCGACAGGCCGCCAGCCGCCATGCGTTGGAGCTGGAAACCATAGGACCGCGCAAGGAAGACATTGATCAGGCCAGGGCCCAGCTTCGTGCGAACCGCGCCCAGCTTGACGTCCTGCGCCAGCAACTCATTGACGCTGAGCTGATCAGCCCGGTCGACGGCGTGGTTCGCAGCCGTCTACTGGAGGCCGGTGAAATGGCGACGCCTCAGCGCCCGGTCTATAATGTCGCCGTCACCACGCCCAAATGGGTGCGCGCCTATGTGACGGAGGCCGATCTGGCCCGCGTCCATCCACACACCGCGGCGACAGTGACCACAGACGGCTCGCGCAACCGCGCCTATCAGGGATGGGTCGGCTACATCGCCTCAGTCGCGGAGTTTACGCCCAGGACGGTTCAGACCACCGATCTGCGCACCAGCCTCGTCTATGAGATCAGGGTCTTCGTGACCGACCCCGCTGACGAATTGCGGCTCGGTATGCCAGCGACAGTGCAACTGCATCTGGCCGACGCGGGGCGGCGTCCGTGACCAGCTCCGACAGGCCGGCCGCCGTGGTGAGTTGCGACGGGCTGAGCAAGCGCTTTGCGCTGAAGGACCCCACGAAAGAGGCGCTGACACGCGTCAGCTTTTCGGCGGCGAGCGGCGCCATCACCGCCTTTGTCGGCTCCGACGGCGCCGGCAAGACCACCCTGCTGCGCCTGATTGCAGGCCTCTACATGGCCGACCAGGGGAGGCTCACCGTATTGGGCGTCGACGTCAGGGCCGACCCGAAAACGGTCCAGACCCAGATTGGCTATATGCCGCAACGCTTTGGTCTTTATGATGACCTGACGGTTGAGGAAAACCTGGACCTCTATGCCGACCTGCACGGCGTGTCAGCCTCGTTTCGACAGGCGCGCTATCCGGACCTGATGGAGATGACTGCGCTCGGCCCCTTCAGACAGAGGCTGGCTGGGCAACTTTCGGGGGGGATGAAGCAGAAGCTGGGTCTGGCCTGCACTCTAATCAGTACGCCGCGCCTGTTGTTGCTGGACGAACCGACCGCTGGCGTCGACCCCCTGTCGCGCCGCGAATTGTGGGACATCATTCGCAAACTGGTCCAGTCCGACCGTCTGGCCGTAATCGTCGCCACCTCCTATCTCGATGAAGCCGATCGCTGCGACCACGCCGTGGTGATGCATGGCGGCAAGATCCTGGCTCAGGGACCGCCCGCCACCATCACCCGCATGGCGACGGGCAAAAGCTTCAGCCTGGCCGCCCGGGACGGCGAAAAGCCAAGAGATCTTCAGGCCCGCCTGCTGGGTCGCGCCGGGGTGGTGGACGCGGTGCCTGAGGCCGGGCGCGTCCGCGTCGTGGTCAATCAGGACCCGGCGGTTGACGACCTGACCCGGATCGCACCGGAGTTTTCCGACGCCCTCGCGGTTCCCGCCCATTTCGAAGACGGGTTCATGACCCTGTTGATGACGCAGACCCCGCCGGTCGATGCGGCGGCCGATCAGGCCGCCAAGGCCCGTAGCGGCCCCATCATCCAAAGCCATGAGGGCGAGCCGCCCGCCATCAGCGTCAAGGGTCTGACCAAACGCTTTGGTCCGTTCGTCGCCGTGGACAATGTCAGCTTTGAGGTTGGCAAGGGCGAGATATTCGGCCTGTTGGGCCCCAATGGCGCCGGCAAGACCACGACTTTCCGGATGCTCTGCGGCCTGCTGGCGGTCACGAGCGGGCAGCTTCAGCTCAGCGGCGCCGACATGCGGCAAAACCGGGCTCAGGCGAGGGCGCGCATGGGCTATGTCGCCCAGAAATTCTCGCTCTACGGCCTGCTGTCCGTGCGCGAAAATCTCGACTTCTTCGCCAGCGTCTACGGCCTGAGCGGCGCAAGGAAGACGCAGCGGATCGACGCGGCTCTGCGCCAGTTCGATCTGACCGCCATGGCCAATGTGGGCGCCGCTCAATTGGCGGGCGGTTTCAAGCAGAGGCTGGCCATGGCCGCCGGCCTTCTGCACCAACCGGACATTCTGTTTCTGGACGAACCGACCAGCGGCGCCGATCCCCAGGCGCGGCGCGACTTCTGGCGTCGGATCACGGACCTGTCAGATCAGGGCGTGACCGTGATCATCACCACCCACTTCATGGCTGAGGCTGAATATTGCGACCAGATCGCCATTCTGGACAGCGGTCACGTCCTGGCCCAGGGATCGCCCGGTGAAATCCGATTGCGCGGCAAGTCCGACAAGGTGAACGACCCCACCATGGAGGACGCCTTCATCGCCATTGTCGAAGCCGCGCGCCGGATAGACTCCCCCCACATCGGAGCGGCGGCATGAGCCCGCCTGACGCGACCAGCCGCGTGATCCATCCCAAGCTGACCCGCATTCTGGCGCTGATCCGCAAGGAAGGGTTGCAGGTGCTCCGCGACCCATCCAGCTTCGCCATCGGCATCGTATTGCCATTGATCCTGATCCTGCTCTACGGCTATGGCGTCACCTTCGATGTGAAGCACGTGCCGGTGGCGATCGTCTATGAATCCCCCTCGCCCGACGCCGCGGAGCTGACATCCGGCTTCACCCTGTCGCCCTATTTCGACGTCAGGGCGGTCACCTCCATGGCTCAGGCCGATGAGCTGATGTTGAATCGGCAGGTGGACGGCGTGATTTTCGTGCGCGAAAACCTGTCTCGCGAAAGCCGCCTTTCGGGAGCGCCGGTGCAGCTGATCGTGCATGGCGTGGACGCCAATCGCGCCCGCATCATGCAAGCCTACGCCCAGGGCGCACTGGCCAGCACCTCCATACGCCAGATCGACGAGACGGGCGCAAAGTCCGACGATACAGGCGGCGTCGGCGCTGTCACGGTACAGAACCGCCTCTGGTTCAACGACGCCAATGACAGCCACTATTTCCTGGTTCCGGGGCTGATCGTGCTGGTGATGACCCTGATCGGCGCGACCCTGACCGCCATGGTCATGGCGCGGGAATGGGAGCGGGGAACGCTGGAGGCTCTGTTCGTCACCCCCATCCAGCCCGACGAGATACTGATCGGTAAACTCGTCCCCTATTTCCTGCTGGGTCTGGCGGGGCTGGGCATCTGCGTGCTTGCGGCCAGGTTCCTGTTCCATGTCCCGTTCCGAGGCTCGCTCTGGGTGCTGGCCTTCACCTCCATGCTCTATCTGCTGGTGACCCTGGGCATGGGCCTATTGATCTCCTCGACCCTGAAGAGCCAGTTTCTGGCCAGCCAGATGACGCAGCTCGTCACCGTCCTGCCCGCCACCATGCTGTCCGGCTTTGTCTATGACCTGCACAGCGTGCCCGCCGTGATCCGGATCATCTCCTATGTCGTGCCCGCCCGCTATTTCGTGTCCCTGCTCCAGACGCTTTTTCTGGCGGGCAATGTCTGGAGCGTGATCCTGCCCAACAGTTTCATGCTGGGCGTCGTCGCCGCCGCCCTCCTGCTGATGACAAGACGCGTCATCCGCAAGAGCCTGGAGTAGCTGCGCCATGTGGCCCGCCCTGCTGCGCATTCTGGCCCTGACCCGCAAGGAGCTGTTGGCCATCCTGAAGGACCCCCGCAGTCGCATATTGTTGTTTGCGCCTCCCATCATGCAGTGCCTGATCTTTGGCTACGCCGCCACGTTTGACCTCAGCCGGGCGCCCTATGCGGTGCTGGACCAGAGCCGGTCGGCGGCCTCGCGCGATCTTCTGGCGCGGATGGACGGATCGGGCGTCTTTCAGCGCGTGGCCAATCTGGACAGCGCGACGGACATGGCTGACGTCATCAACAGCGGCAAGGCGCTGATCGTGGTGAGCATCGCGCCGGATTTTGAACGTCGACTCAAGAGCCAGAAGAACGCAGACGTGCAAGCGGTGGCCGATGGACGCAACTCCAATACGGCCGGCGTCGCCATGGGCTATTTCAACACGGTTGTGGCCAGTTTCAACGCGGACTGGCGGTCGGGCCATGGCGGACGTCCGACGCCCGTGATCCAGACCGGGCGCGCCTGGTACAACGCCAATCTTGAGACTCGGTGGAACATGATCCCCGCCCTGATTGCGACCCTGACCATGATGCAGACGGTCATGCTGACCGCCCTGTCGGTCGCGCGGGAACGCGAACAGGGCACGTTCGACCAGCTTCTGGTCACGCCGCTGCGCCCCGTCGAAATCATTGTCGGCAAGACCATTCCGTCGATGATGGTGGGGACGGTGCAGGCGACCAATGTGCTGCTGGTGGCGCAACTGTGGTTCCATATCCCTTTTCAGGGTTCGTTCTTCGTCCTCTATGCCGGTTTGCTTCTGTTTCTGTTGGCGGCGGTGGGCCTGGGCCTGTTCGTCTCGTCGATCGCGGCCACCATGCAGCAGGCCATGCTCTACACCTTCATCGTGATGATGCCGTTTCTGCTCCTGTCGGGCCTGACCACGCCGATCAGCAGCATGCCGCAGGTGCTGCAGGATTTCACCCTGATCAATCCGCTGCGCTACGCCATCGACATCGCCCACAGGGTCTATCTGGAGGGCGTTGGTCTCGACCGGCTTCTGCCCGATCTGGTCCCGCTCGCCGCCATTGGCGTCGTGACCCTGACCGGAGCGTCCTGGATGTTCCAGCGCAGGCTCGGATGAGAGGAGCGCACACCATGAAACGCGTCATGCGACGTCGCCGAGGCGCGGCACTCGCCCTGCTCGCCAGTCTGGCGGGGTGCGCCTTAGGTCCCAATTTCAAGGCGCCAAGGCCCGATCTGCCCGCAAGCTGGACGACGGCGACGCCCCCGAGCACGCCCTCACCGCTTGAGGCCGACTGGTGGTCCAGCTTTCATGATCCGGAGCTTCAGTCTCTGATCACCCGCGCTGTGGCGTCAAATCTGGATGTGCGCATGGCGGTGCTGCGCGTGGAGCAGGCGCAGGCTGACCGACGGATCGCCGCCGCTGGCGGCTGGCCGCAGGTCTCCGCCAACGCCGCCGTTGCAGACACCCGGATCAGCGAACGCACCTCGACCAGTTCCCTCCTCAGCGCCGCTGCGGGTCATGCCAGCGGCGCAGCGCCAGGCGGCGTCGCCGGCGGACTGCCCGGTCTGACCAACCCGTTCACCCAGTACCAATACGGCCTCGGCGCCTCATGGCAACTCGACCTTTTCGGGCGCGTGCGGCGCGGCGTGGAGGCGGCCCAGGCCCGGGCTGAGGCGGCGAATGAAGACAGCCGCGGTGTACGCGTCGCGTTGATGGCCGAGGTCGCTGCGACCTATGTCGATCTGCGCGCAGTCCAAGCCCGCCTGTCGATCACCCGGCAAATGGCGGACACAGCCGCGGCTGAGCGTCGTCTGAGCGCAGAGGCCCAGACCCAAGGGCTGGGCAATGACATGGACTTGTCGCGCGCATCCGCCACACGCGCCAGCGCCGAGGCGGAACTGCCGCCGCTGGAGCGTCAGGCGGCGCTGGACCGCAGCCTTCTGGCGCGCCTCATCGCCCTGCCGCCCGGCGCGCTTGACGCCGAACTGTCGCAGGCGCCGACCGCGCGCCTTGCCCCGCCCGGCGCCATTCCTGTGGGCCTTCCGTCTGATCTGGCGAGACGGCGCCCCGATATCCGCCGGGCGGAGGACGAGCTCCACGCCGCTGTGGCGCAACAGGGCGTCGCCGTCGCCGACCTGTTTCCCGCGGTGAGCCTGAACGCCGGTCTGGGCTATGAAGCCTCCAACAGCGCCGATCTGACCAACTGGGCGGCGCATTATTCGCTCATCAGCCCAAGCCTCGACCTGCCCCTGTTCGACGCTGGCCGACGTCGCGCGACCGTCCGCATCGCCCAGCTCGGCGCCCGGTCCGCCGCCCTCGCCTATGCGCAAACCGTGCTGAGCGCACTGCATGAGGCGGATGATGCGCTGCGGGTCTATGGCGACGATGTTCGCCGACAGTCCGCCCTGTCCGCGGCTACGGACCATACAGCCAACGCCCTCGCTCTGGCCGCACGTCGCTACAGGGCCGGCTTGGCCAGCTATCGCGAATGGCTGGCCGCCCAAACCGGCGATCAGACCGCAAGGTTGGCTCAGGTCGCCGCAGATGCTGCGGTCGTTCAAGACATGATCGTGGTCTATCGCGTGCTGGGCGGGGGATGGGACTCGTTTGAAAGACACTGATGAGCGACCGGCGGCGCGGTCATATCCGGGATCTGAAACCAAGCGTTTCTAGGCGTCACCCACAGACTCATGGAAACATGGCCGATGTCGGAACCTGGAGCCGACTTGCAGCGCTTTTTGCGGGGTTCTCCCCCGGGGTTGCGACGGGTAACGAGACGCAATTGTCGGCCATGGCGCGTGTCATCGTCGCCCGGTTGCGCCTCCGCTCCAGGTCGGACGCCCGCAATGTGACAGGGACGCCTCAAACGTGACGACGCAGAGCCCGCCCGCCGCCGAACCCCAGACTCCGGACTTGACGTCCATGGCGCTGGACCAACATCAGGCGGGCCGACGTGACGAAGCCAAGGCGCTTTACCAACAGGCGCTGAGCCTGACGCCGGAAGATCCGACCACTCTTTATCTGTTCGGCCTCTTCAGCTTTGAAGGCGGCGATGCCGAGACGGCTGAGCGGCAGTTCCAGCGCCTGGCCGACGTTGCGCCGCGCAATCCCGACGCCCATGTGGCTCTGGCCAATCTGTGGCACTGGCAAGGACGCCTTGACGCGGCTTGCGAGCATTATCGCCGCGCCATATCCCTGGCCCCGCAGCATGAGCCGGCGCGAACTGGACTGATCACCGCCCTGATCGCTTCGGGCGACACCGGTGCGGCGATCACGGAGGGCCAAGACGCTGTCAGCGCCTGCCCCGGGTCCATATCCGTCCTGAGCGCACTTGGCGCAGCCCTGACGGCCGCCAATGACGCCAAGGCGGCCGCCACAGTCTACGCGACAGCCGCAGACCTCGCCCCTGACGACCCGACGCCGCGCATCGGCCGGGTGCGGGCCCTGATTCAACTGTCGGATCTTGCCCAGGCGCTGAGCGAGATCGAGGCCGCCTTGTTGCTGGACGCGACATCGGTGGACGCCTGGCTGTTGATGGGAACGATCCTTAGCCGACTTGGCCGCACGCAGGAGGCGGTCAATGTGCTGAGCCACGCCCTGACGCTGGACCCGGAGAATACGGGCGCGCTGGTTCGTTTGGGCGCCTGCCTGATCGCCCAGGACAGGCCAAACGAGGCTCTCCAGCACCTCGCGGCCGCGCTTCAGCACGACCCGGCCTTGCCCGAGGCTCACGCCAACCTGTCCTCGCTCTATATGCGGGCAGGCAAGCCGGATGAGGCGCGCCATCACGCCCGATGCGCGCTGGACCTGGAGCCTGACAGCGTCGTGGCGCATCAAAACCTCGCCGCCATGGCCGAAGAGGCTGGCGATATGGAGGAGGCCCGCACGCGGCGCGAACGCATCTATCGCCGCCAGAACCTGTTTACTGAATATGCTCCGGACGCGCGCGCCTCGGTCCTGATGTTGACCGCCGCTGGCCAAGGCAATGTGCCCAATCGCGACATCCTTCCCAAGGATCGCTATACGCGACACTACTGGTATATCGAATACGCCACGCCCGATCAGGCTGCGAAACTGCCCCCCTATGACATTGTGTTCAACACGGTTGGCGACGCCGATCTGGCGGGACCGACCGAAGGGCCGATCCACGCCTTTCTGCAAGCCTGTCACAAGCCGGTATTGAATAGGCCCGCCAGCGTGATGCGCACCAAACGCCATGACGCGCCGGAGCTCATGGCCGGAATCGACAATGTCGTAACGCCGCCGGTCCGTCGTGCAAGCGCGTCTGACATCGCGCAAAAAGGGCTGGCGGGCGCAGTCGCTGACCTTGGCGTCTCCCCACCCCTTCTGGTCCGCCCCATGGGCTCCCATGGCGGCAAGGGTCTGATCCTCGTTCAGGGATCTGACGACCTGGCCAGCCTGACCACCCCGCCGGGCGAGGACGTCTATGTCACCGCCTTCCACGATTTTCAGTCGGCGGACGGGTGGTGGCGCAAATATCGGGTGATATTTATCGACCGTCGCCCCTATGCCTACCACCTCGCCATCTCCGCCCAATGGCTGGTGCACCATGAGACCGCCCGGATGAATGACGACCCCGGCCGACTGGCGGAGGAACTCGCTTTCCTGGCCGCGCCGGGCGCGGTGCTCGGACAGGCGGGCATGGACGCGATTGAAGCGATTGGTCGGCGAATGGATCTGGACTATTGCGGCGTGGATTTCTCCATCCTGCCCGATGGCCGGCTTCTGGTGTTCGAGGCCAACGCCACCATGCTGACCCATATGGAGGCGCCGGACGGCCCGCTGGCCCACAAGAACCCCTATGTCGCAAGGATTTGCGAAGCCTTTCAAACCCTGGTGCACGAGCGGATTGCTCAGGGCGAAACCGGGGGGCGGCCGTCATGATCGCCTGGCTGATGGCGCTGGCCGTGTCGGGCCTCGACCCGCAAGGCGCGGCGCCCGCTGCTGCGCCGGAATTGGACAGCCGCATCGCCTGGGCGCGCAGCATCCGCACCGGCACCTGGGGCGCCGGACTGGTCGAGAACGACGGTGCGGACGTGATCTTCACCAAGCCAGCCCTGTCGGGTCCTGGCCCGACGCGGCGCCTTTGGCTGCGACGCGAAGTGCGGGACCCTCAGATCCTGAGCTATATGAAGGATATGGGCGGCGGATATTCCGAGGCGTCCAGTTTCAAATTCCTCGAAGAGATCATTCTGGAGGAGTTCAACTGCCAGACCGGTCAGGCCCGGGCGATCCAGACCAACGCCTATGCGGAACACAATGCACAGGGCGCGACGGTGGCCCAGACGGCTGAAGGCGAGGTCTGGGAATATCCATTGCCGGACACGATTGGCGACACCGGCATCAAACTCGCCTGCTCCGGGGCGCTGACGTCCATGCCGCCTCCGGCCAAGGCGGCGCCTGGCGGAACGCGAAGGGGACGCGACAGACCCGACGCCCGGCCCCCTGGACCGACCAATTAGCCGGACTTTCCGCTGGCCCCGGCCGATCCGGGCAATTCGGACAAGACAAGGGCGAAACTGAAATCATCCAGAAGGAAATCTGCGCCATCACCACCCTATTGCGGTGATCGAGATCGCTGGAGACCCAAATGAAGCTGAAACCAATCGCCGGGGCCGCCCTTCTTGCGTTCATGGCGATAGCGTCGCCCGTACTAGCTCAGCATCGCGGCGAAAGCCATGAGCATGGCGGTCGTTTCTATGGCCGCAGCTTCCATGAATTTTCGCCCTATGACCTGTCCATCTGGCGTGGAGGTCGCTGGCTCCATTCGTGGCATGGCGGCGTCTATGGCTGGTGGTGGTTTGTCGATGACGGCTGGTACGCCTATCCCGAGCCGATCTACCCCTATCCGGCCTATGTCCCAGGCACGGAAGGCTATGGTCCGCCGCCCCCGCCGCCGGGAAGCGCCGGACCTGCGCCGTCTCAGCTCTGGTATCATTGCGACGCGCCGGACGGCTATTATCCCTATGTGAAGACCTGCAAGGGTCCGTGGACCCCGGTTCCGGCCACGCCGCCGCAAACTTTGGCCTATCGACCGGCGCCTGACAGCGGCGCGGCGCCGCCACCGCCGCAGCCACCGTATCAGCCCGGAACGCCCAGATGAGCCGCCGGATCGCCTATGCCGCGCTTGGCCTGATGGCTCTGGCCAGTCAGGCGGCCTCTCAGCCGACAGGCGGCTGGATCGAGCCTAATCCCAACAAGCCGCCCGAAGTGTTTCAGGCGGAACAGGACCAGTGCCGCGCCGATGCCGAGCACAGCCTGCGTTACGCGCCGCAGCCCCCCTCACAGGGGTCGGCGGTGGGCGGCGCCCTGGCGGGTCTGGTGGTCGGAGCGAACCTCGGCGCCGCCGTCGGTCACCGCACGGGCGCCCTGATCGGGGCGGGCGCCGGCGCAATTGCAGGCGCCGAGCTTGGCGCCAATGCCGGGCAGCGCGGCGCCACTGAAGGTAGCGAGGCGCGTTATCAGGGCGTCTATCGCCAGTGCCTACGCAACTTCGGCAATCTGGGTCCCGGCGATGAAGCGCCGCCGCCGCCGCCGCCGCCGCCGCCGCCAGGCTGGTCTCAACCCAGATGATGCTGTGGGTGAAGCGGCGTTGGGGGCGCTATTCCACCCACTCCCCGCC
>CAIOJR010000075.1 GCA_903858685.1 uncultured Caulobacterales bacterium
TCCCAAGGGTTCGGCTGTTCGCCGATTAAAGTGGTACGTGAGCTGGGTTCAGAACGTCGTGAGACAGTTTGGTCCCTATCTGCCGTGGGTGTACGAAGCTTGAGAGGATCTGTCCCTAGTACGAGAGGACCGGGATGGACACACCTCTGGTGGACCTGTCGTGGCGCCAGCTGCGCAGCAGGGTAGCTAAGTGTGGAATAGATAACCGCTGAAAGCATCTAAGCGGGAAACTAACCTCAAAACAAGGCTTCGCCGAGAGTCGTAGTAGACCACTACGTTGATAGGCCAGGTGTGGAAGCGGGGTGACCCGTGCAGCTAACTGGTACTAATAACTCGATCGGCTTGATCGTTTCCTCAGTAAAGCTCATGCATGGTGACGAAGTCGTCGCATCGCATGCGCCCCATTGACATGACTATGTCTTCGACAATCCTTCTTGCTGACCCGGTGGCTATGCCGGGGAGTCCCCACCCGATCCCATTCCGAACTCGGTCGTTAAGCTCCCCAGGGCCGATGGTACTTCGTCTTAAGGCGCGGGAGAGTAGGTCGCTGCCGGGTCTGCAAGACGGATCGTCGAAATCTCAACTCAAAACCCTTCTTCACATAAAGCTTTGCCGCGGGGTGGAGCAGCCCGGTAGCTCGTCAGGCTCATAACCTGAAGGTCACAGGTTCAAATCCTGTCCCCGCACCCAAAACCTTAAAAAAACGCCGCCCAGCCAATGCCGGGCGGCGTTTTGTCTGCAACCAAAACATATCAAGGCCACAAAGGCGGGGGCGGAGCCGGTCCTCGTCGAGGATTTGCTGGATCTGCCAATCCACGCTGACCAATGGCAAACGGTCATCCCGGCACCGCAACAAATTTCCGGGCGGGGGGATGCTGTGTCATGTCATGGTCATGACCCGTCAAGGCGTCCACAAGGTTTCGAAGCTTGTCGAAATGGTCATCCAGGAGACCGCGCGGCGTCGTGTCATGCGTGTTGCAGAGGAACGCAGCCGCGGCTGTCGCTACGCCGTGTTG
Source organism: uncultured Caulobacterales bacterium (assembly GCA_903858685.1). Lineage (GTDB taxonomy): Bacteria > Pseudomonadota > Alphaproteobacteria > Caulobacterales > Caulobacteraceae > CAIMFV01. The sequence goes on from CAIOJR010000075.1 coordinate 1,017, forward strand.
CGCGCCATTGCCCATCAGCTTGACCGATGAGCCAGCGACATGGGTAACGCTGATATGCTTGCCGGCCATCAATAGGTTGTCGATATTGGCGGAATAGAGACACCGGAACGGCACTCCATAGGACTGCTGGTCGCGGCTATCAAAGATCCAGTCCTTCAGGCGGAAGTCATACTTCCCCTCGCCGGGCGCCCATGCGCAATGGATACAGAACGACCCATCATTGGCGATCAGTGCATCGTTGAAGCGCGTATGGTTGCGGATGTCGTTTTCGGTCAGAACATGGTCGCCCCTGTAGCGGCGGAACTCACCCTGCGCCGCGACAAAGGCCATCCAGTCCAATTCCAGGTTTGCATAGGTTTCGGGCGCGAGGGTCTTGACGTTGGAAAAGGTCCCGAACAGCGCCCGCATCAGATAGTCCCGAACCGCTTCCCCTGAGGTATAGGGGTCGAGCCACTGCCCATACTCCCAGTAATGGGTTGCGGGAAACTGCATCATCCAGGCCTGGCTGGGATCGCTGCTGAACTGAAAGGTCGGATCGTCGGGGTTGGCGTCGGCAGCGGGGCCGGGGCCATTCTCCACTCCAGGCTTCAGCAGTTGTCCGCTCAGGTTCGCATAGTCCTTCGACACCTCCGTCGCCCAGGGAACGTCCGGGAAGGGGACCGGATGTTCTGATGTCCTGGTGCGGAAGAAGAGCGTGTTCCCGTGGTGCATCGCGTCGGCCAGTTCCGGCGCATAGGGCTCGTCGAACTCTGAACGGGCCTCGCGGCCGAACATGGTCTGCGCGCCCACCAGGACGCCGAGTTGGGCCACGCCGCTGGCGTCTATGAACTGGCGCCCTTTGAAGCGGCGCTCATGTCCGCCTGTCGCCTGCACAGCATCGACCGACCTGATGCGGTCGCCGACCCGCTCCGCCGCGAAGATGCGGTGCTCGAGAAAGACTTGCGCGTTTGACTCCGCCTGCAGCAGTGACAGGGCAGCCAGGTCGCCGTCGGGCGTTCGCTGGGACAGTTCCTGCAGGATGGATCCCTGTGCGCCGCGCGGCATCAGGCCAATCTCCTTGCTGGCGTTCCCGCCCAGCACCGGACGGTCGTGGATCAGCGCTACAGTCTGCCCAAGCCGAGCCGCCATCAGCGCGGCGGCGCATCCGGAGACACCGCCGCCCACGACAACAACATCGAATTCCCCGGCCTCGACGGGTTGTTCCGGCAGTCCGCGAAGCGCCTTGCGCCATTTACGGCTGGCTTGGTTCACGTCATTCGGGGGAATCGACCCATCCGCACTCAGATAGATTGCGTCGCATCGTCCGTCGAATCCGGTGAGGTCGTGCAAGGCGAGATGCAACGCTCCCTTGGGAAGGAACACCCTGCCGGCCGATTGCCACAACCAGTCCTGATCATTGGCGCCGAACTCGGTTTCGAGGGCAGCGCCATTAATCGACAGGGTGAACCGCCCCGGATGATGACCCGGCGCCCAGTCCTTGGCTCGGACCCAGACCTCATATTCCCCGGCGGTCGTAACCTGCACCGTGGTGGTTGCGTCCGCGACAGGCCGGCCGAGCCCATGAGCGAGCAGATAGGGCGATCCCATTTCAGTCTCGAACTGGGAGTCGACGACCCATCCGCCATGGTTGATGAAATCCTCGGCTTCGACAAGGATGTCAGCGGTCTCACCGGTTGCACTCATGGTCATGTCTGGTCCCCGCTGTCCCGCGTTTGACGCAGAATATACGCTTCTGAAAACAGGGCGACCGGAAAACATCGCCTGTGCGGTCGAATTTCCTGTCTGTCGCTGCTAAGGGAGGAGGCCCGCAAGATCTGACTAAATCACCGATTTCCTGCAAAGAAGAGGACGTTCGGCCCTCGGCTGGTGACGGGACCTCAGACCTTGACTAAGAGGGGCACAGCCGCGAGGCCGCCGTTTTGCATCTATATTTCTCGCCGCTTGCGTCTCTACCCTGAGCCTTTGAGAGGGCAGGCTTTGATATAAGAGATCTGTGATTCTTCGCTCAGGCGATGTGGATTAAAACGGTCTTCCTCGTCTCCGGGCATTGAGCTTTCCCTGCCATTCCATTCCTGAGGTTTTGAGCATGTCTTTCCTTCGGTGCGCCATTTTGGGCGCTGTCATCGCGTGCCAAGTGGCGAGTCCTGCGGTCTCGCAAACATCGTCCGGCCTGGTGGCGCGGGACGCCTGGTTGCGACCGACAGGGGCAGGGATGTCGATGACGGGCGGCTATCTTGTCCTGATCAACACGTCGTCTCGCCCTCTAAGACTGCGCGCCGCGTCGAGCCCGGAAGCGACATCGGTGACGTTGCACAGATCGGTCGTCTCCGGCGGCGTGGCGCGGATGGAGTCGCTGACTGACGGATTGGTCATTCCTGCGGGTGCGCGCATTACCTTTCAGCCGGGCGGATATCACCTGATGGTTGAAGGCATGAAGCATCCCCTGAAGGTGGGAGACAGGATGAAGATCAGCCTGGCGGTGGACGCCGCCGCCGCGGTCTCAGTCAGCTTTGAAGTCCGGCCAGAGCCGCCGGCGCCGCCCAATTCGCCGCCGCCATCCGTGTCGGCAATGCCCAACATGAAAATGCGCTGACGCCTGAAATCGTCACAAGCTCAGAGACATGAGCCGGAACTGGCCTGGTGGTCCGTTGCAGTGGCGGGCCGATCCTTATGGCGTCTGACCCCCTCCGGCGGCCTTGTAGGCCTCGCTCACAAACTGCATGAGCGACATGTCGAAGGGCATGGCCTGCGCCGCCTTTGGATCTGCAAGCGCCTCCATATTGACCCTGGCCGACTTGGCGATGATGGCTGGATCGTCACCCGTGAACAGGCGGACCTGATCCATCCACCGGCGGGCCAGATCGGCAGCTTCCGGTGATGATGGATCGCCTTTGGCTTGTAAAACCCGTCCTTCCGAAATGAGGGCGTCCCAGGTCCGGGACACCTCTTCCTGTGCAAAGGAGAAGTTACGCGCCTTGAACGCCTCCTGTTCGTTGGGTGTGAAGTGCCGGTCGAAGATGGGCTGCATCGTCTGGATCCAGTCGCCACCATTCATTGTCTTAGTCATCCTCGTCTCCTGGGTCAGTCGGGTGAGATCGTCCGCGGAGAGAACGCCGGTCCGGGCGAGTTCGGCGCGGGCGATCGACAGGAGCGCAAGCGCCCGGTCGGCTTCGTCGCGCCGCGTCTGCAAAAGATGCTGCTGCA
>CAIOJR010000076.1 GCA_903858685.1 uncultured Caulobacterales bacterium
CGTGACGCCGCCGAGGATGCAAACCGGATGAAGTCGGATTTCCTGGCCAATATGAGCCACGAAATCCGCACACCGCTCAACGGCGTTCTGGCCATGGCGGAGGTGATGGCCGCCGAGGAGCTCAAGCTGGATCAGCGCGAGCGGCTGGACGTCATCCGACGCTCCGGCGAGGCGCTGCTCGAAATTCTCAACGACATCCTGGACATGTCCAAGATCGAAGCGGGACGCCTGACCCTGGACTGCGCCCCGTTCGACCCGGCCCTGGTGAGCCAGGAGGCGGTGGCCGCCTTTGCGCCCTTGGCGGCAAGCCGCGGACTGAGCCTGGAGATCCACATCGACCCGGCCGCGCGGGGCCTGCGCGAGGGCGATTCCGCGCGCCTGCGTCAGATATTAAACAATCTGCTCTCCAATGGTCTGAAATTCACCTCCGCCGGTTCCGTCAAGGTCGAACTCGGGGTCGAAGGCGAGGCCTTGCACCTGATCGTGTCCGACACCGGCATGGGCGTTCCGCCTGAAAAGCTGCCCCTGTTGTTCCAGAAGTTCATCCAGCTGGACTCATCCTCCACCCGTCGCTTTGGCGGCGCAGGACTTGGTCTGGCGATCTGTGCTGACCTCTGCAATCTGATGGGCGGGCGCATCTGGGCCGAAACCGACCGCAGGATCGGCGCAGCCTTCCATGTCACCGCCCCTCTGCCGAGGGTGGTTCAGCCCGTCGAGCCGCTCGCCGGTCCCGACACAGACAGTTCGAACCCTTTCCGGTCGGACATCGAAGCGCCCCTTGAGACTGCCGACGCCATGACCCCTGCGGCGGCGGGAGAGACCGAAGCTGACGCGACAGAGCGTCCCCTGCGCATCCTGGCGGCGGAGGACAACACCACCAACCGGCTGGTGCTGGAGGCCATGATCGGCATTCTGGGCTATGACATGGATCTGGTGCTCGACGGTCGCGCCGCAGTCAACGCCTGGACCACCGGTCAGTACGACGTCATCCTGATGGATATCCAGATGCCGGAGCTGGACGGGATCGGCGCAACGCGTGAAATCCGCGCGCTGGAAAAGACGACGGGACGGCGGCGCACGCCCATCATCGCCGTTTCGGCCAACGCCATGAACCATCAGGTCAGCGACTATCTGGCGGTGGGCATGGACGACCATGTCCCCAAACCGATCGAACTGGCGCGCCTTCACGGCGCCATCATCAAATCCGTGAGCGCGGACTTTGAGCAAGACCAGGACGAGGCTGAGATGACTGAGGAAAAAGACACGAACGCCGCCTGAAACAGATCGCGCCCAAAGATGAGCTGAGAGATTACAAGCTATAGACGTGCGCTAAATGTCGCAGATACGTATTCCTGATTGTATTTAACGGCCAACCAGCCATTCTAGCTTTGACTCCAAAGTTAGAAAGGCTTGACAGAGATGGCCCAGCGCCCGCCACCGTTCGCGGCACTCCGCACCCTGGAAGCGGCATCCCGGCACCGGAGCTATACTGCCGCCGCCGCTGAATTGCAGGTCACCCACAGCGCCGTCAGTCAGGCGATCCGTCGCCTGGAGGAAGATCTGGGCGCCAAGCTGTTCTATCGCCGCGGCTCCTTCATGGAGCCAGCGCCCTCGACCCTGATCCTGGCGCGCGCCTATTGCGAGGCCGCCCAGTCGCTCAGCCGCTCCCTGCTCGACATAGCCAGCCGCAATTCTCCGGACAGTCTGGTCATCTCCCTGCCGCCCGGTCTGGCGCGGTTGTGGCTTTCGCCGCGCCTGCCCTCGCTGACGACGGCCTTTCCGGGCCTCACCTGCGACCTGCGGACCTGCCGCGAACTGGCCACCCTTGACGGGGACGGCGTGGATGTCGCCATCCGTTTCGGCGCCGGCCCCTGGCCGCCCACCCAGACGGAGCCTCTGTTCGATCTGAACCTCTTCCCCGTCGCCAGCCCGACCTTTGTCGCCAGGCACGCCCCGTCCACCCCGCATGAACTGGCCGCCTCGCCCCTGATCGACCAGCGCGACCACCCATGGGATCTGTGGCTGGAGGCGGCGGGCGTCGCCAGCGGCGCCATGGGCGGCCGCCCCACCTTCGATGATGAGCAACTGGCGCTGGACGCCGCCAGTGAGGGGCTGGGCGCGGCCCTGACCTATGCGGAAGCCGCCGCACCCTATCTGGCGGATGGCCGTCTTGTCCGGGTCAGCCCGCTCAGCGCGCCCACCCATCGCCGCGCCTGGCTGGTCTGGCGCGAAGACAACCCCAAACTTCGCCTGATCCGTAACTTCTCCTGGTGGCTGAGGGGCGAGGTGGGGCTGCTGGGCGCCACGCCCGCGGAGAGCGCGGCATGAGATCGCTTCTGATCAGCGCCCGCCTCTTCGCCCTGCCCAGGCCGGGCGCCTTCGCCCTGCCCAGGCGCGGCGCGGTCAAGCTCTGGACCAATGCTGCGGAGCGGTTGCTGATCGCCGCCCTCAACGCCTTGCCCTCCCCCGGCGTCGGCGCACAGGGACTGGCTGAGATCAGCCTCAAACTGGATCAGGACGGTTCGCTGACGCGTGTCCGGCTTCAGCGGTCCAGCGGCGTCGAAGCGCTGGACGCAGCCTGCTTGGGCGCCCTGGCCAGCCTGTCCCCCCTGCCCGCGCCGCCCTCCCCCGTGGTTGAAAGCGAGATTGTGGTGCTGTTGGAGTTCGTGTTGCGCCGGGAAAGCGCCGCCTGACCGGGCTAGGCGATCCGCAGGGCCGCCTCAACCCGGCGCACCCAGGCTTCCACAGCGGGGTAGTCGGCAAGGTCGAATCCGCCCTCATGCGCAACCCTCGTATAGGCCACCAGCGCCACGTCAGCCAGGCTGAGCGCATCACCCGCCAGCCACGGCGTCTCGCCCGCCAGTCCAAGCTCCATCCGCGCCAGAGCCGCCCGGCCCTTGACCATCAGGGCCGGGTCAATCTCGTCTTCTGACTTTCCAAGATAGTGCTTGTGAAAGCGCCGCACTGCGATGGCGGGTTCATGGGTGTACTGCTCCCAGAACATCCACTCATACATTCTGGCGCGCTGATAGGCGTCTTGCGCAATGAGATCAGAGCCCTCAGCCAGATGCAGCATGATGGCGTTGGACTGGGCGAGCGCCCGACCATCCTCCAGCACGACAATGGGCACCTGCCCCGCCGGATTGAGGCTCAGCAGGGCCGCAGCCTTGGCCTCTCCCTTGACCACGTTCACGTCGATCCAGTCATAGGCCAGACCCAACCGCTCCGCGACCCATCTGACTTTCAGACAATTACCGGAAATTGGATCGCCATATAGGGTGAGGGGCATGAGGGCTCCTGATTTGTCCAGTCATGTTCGTCGGCGCTATTAAGGCAATGACAGAGCCTCAGCCATCCCCTATTCGCGGCCGCGACGGCAAGACCACGGCCCATCGCCGAGACTTTACCGCATCAACCGGGCTGGCTAGGCTGGCCTCCCAGCGCGGACTTCCTGGGGCCCATGTCGACGACTGCCCCTCTTCCGGAGACGGTTCATGCCTGTTCCAGACTCCGTCGGCGCCTTCGCCATTGTCCCGAGCAACGATCTGGCCGCAGCCCGGCCCTTCTGGGAGCGGCTGGGCTTTGTGCTGACGGGCGGCGATGACAATTATCTCATCATGACCGGTCTGGGTTGCGAGGTTCACCTCACCCAGGCCGGGGATGGGCCTTGGGCCGTGCCGGCGGAGCACAATCCCTTCGGGGTCTTCATCCGAACGCCCGACGTCGACGCCGTCGCAGCGCGGGTGGACGACCTGATCATTCGCCCGGGCGGCGTCCTGCGACACCGTGAATGGGGCCTCTATGAGTGCGGCCTGTGCGGCCCGGACGGTCTTCTGGTCCGGATCGGCTGGCCGTCGCGGCTGATGGCGGACGGGGCGGATGCGGCCAGGTCCTGACGCTTGCTGGCGGCAGGTTTGACCTGAGGCCCGCCATTGGGCTTGATAGGGCCAGAAGGATACAAAAAGGACCCCGCCCCGCATGGATGCGCCGCCGATAGAGCCCACGCCGCCGGAAGGCTTTGAACTCATGACCGGGCGCGGCGCCTTCTCCACCCGTAACGGCCCCTATTACTGGCGGCCATCAGACGGCGGCGCCGAGCAGGCCTTCCTGGCCGACGAACACCATTGCAACGGCCATGGCGCCGTGCATGGCGGCATGCTGGCGGCTTTTCTGGACGGGCTTCTGGCCCATGCCGCGCATCGGGGGCGACGCGAACGGATGGTGACGATCCAGCTCTCCATCAATTATCTCTCAGGCGCCTCAAAGGGAAACTGGGTGATCGGCGAAGCGCACCAGACCCGTGCGACCCGTGACGTCACCTTTGTCGAGGCGCGGCTGCACAGCAATGGCAAGGACGTCGTGCGCGCCAGCGGCGTCTTCAAGGTGGTGGAGCGCCGCGCGCCCGTAGACTGAACCCGCGGCTAGAGCAAAATCCGGTCTGACCGGAGCGAATTCTGCTCATAACCCTATATAATGAGTGCATTTTCTGCGACGAACCGGTGTCGGTTTCGTCGGAAAATTCTCTAGTTTGGCGGGTTGTGCTTCTCCACAAACGCCACCGCCGCCTTCAGCGTCGCGACGCGGGACGCCTCATGCGACAGCCAGTGATCTTCGCCGTCCGTGATCAGCAACTCCACCGGCTTGCCCGCCGCCTTCATGGCCCGCTGCATCCGCTCTGACTGCTCAAGCGGCACGACCGAATCGTCGCGCCCGTGGATGAGCAGCAGGGGCGCATCGGCCCGGGCGGCCAGCGTGACCGGGGAGATGGCGGCCAGTGACGGCGCGCCCGCCATGTTCACCCCCATGGCCTCGCGCCAGAATTTCACAGAGGCGCCGCCACGCCCGTGGATGTTTTCGTCCCACTGAATATAACCGTTCAGGTCTGACAGGCCGGAGCCGGACACCGCACACCGATAAAGCCCATGCTGGACCGTAATTCCTGCCATGGCCGCATAGCCCCCATAGGAAAAGCCGACAATGCAGGCGCGCCTGGGATCGATCACGCCGCGGATGGCCAGATCGGCCACGCCATCGGCCATGTCGCTCAGCATCTTGCGGCCAAACTCGCCAAACCCGGCCTGCTCCAGCTCGGCCCCATGTCCGCCGGAGCCGCGGTAATTCGGCTGAAACACCGCATAGCCGCGCGAGGCGAAGGCCTGGGCCATCCAGTCAAAGCCCGGCTGATCACGAATGCCGATCGGGCCGCCATGCGGCAGCAGCACCAGAGGCAGCCCCTTGGCCTCTCGCCCCGGCGGCAGGGTCAGCACGCCATCCAGCTCCAGACCGTCGGAAGCGCGATAGCTGACCATCTTGACCGGCCCCACCTGCTCAGGCGCCACTGCGGGATAATCATTATCAATGATATCGGCTCGGTGGGACGTCAGATCAATCAGCCAGTAGGCGCCAGAATCCCCGGCGCCGCTTGTGTGCAGCACCACCTTGTCCACGGACGGCGTGGTGGAGTTCATGGTGATCAGGCGCTCGGAAAACGGCTTGACCGCTGCATCCGCCCTGGCCTGTTGCAAGGGGTTGAAGAACTTGAACCGGCTTTCATCCACGATCGCGCCCGTCAGCAGCCCGGTTTGGCGATCATGCACCAGACCTGTCACATTTTCATGCTCGAACAGGGCCGTGCTCTGGCCATCGGCGCCGATCTCCAACTGGCGTTGCTCATCGCCGGATTGATCGATCACAACCACGGCGCCAGGCGTGCGCCCCAGTCCGCTGAGCCGGGTCAGGAGACGCGGCGACTGGGACTTCATCAGCAGGGTCTGACCGTGGAAAAGCGTCCAGGTGGAGGTGCGCGAATCGAACAGGGCATGCGCGGCCACCTGCCCATCCGGCGCGACGGCCCAACCGGAAATCGTATTTGTGCCGTGCGCCGCCAGTTCGATGAGGCCTGTGTCCAGATCAATCTTCCACAGGTCCGGATAGCCGCGCTGGTAATAGCTGTTCGTTGTTCCACCCAGGTGCGAGCCTAAAACCTTGCCCTCGCGCGGCGTATTGGCGACGAAGGCGTAGGGGTGGCCGTCGATCGAATAGGCCGCCAGCAACCCCTCGCTGAACGGAATGAATTTCGGATCATGATCGAACAGGATGAAGGCTGTCCCGCGCGGTATGTTGACCGCGATGATCAGGAACGCCTCCATCCGATCCACCGCGTCGCCAAAGCTGCGCGTGGTGGCGGAAACCGTGACCAGGGCGTGATCCTCGTCGACCCATTCCACGCTGCGGACCTTGGAATTGTCGACAGGCGTGGCGACCAGCACCTGGCCCGTCAAGGTTCGGGCGATCAGGTATCGCTTGCCGTTCACCTCGCCGACAGACAGCAGGCGCCCGCCCGACGGAGACAGTGACACATATTCGATCGCGGGCAGGCGACCATAGGCCTCCAGCGGCGGGGCGGATGCGGCCAGCACAGGCGCGGTAGACATCGCAAACAGGCCGATCAGGGCCAAAAGGAATCGCCGCACCGCAGCCTCACGATCAAAGGTTGAAAAGGCAGTTGAGCAACCGGCGACGCCATGGTCAATAGCCGCCCGACCGCACAGCCCAGGCCGCCTATTTCCTGTCGAGGAAAGTGATCATGTCTTCGGAAGCGGGACCCGCCGCCTGCAATCGGACGGCGGCCTGCTCCACCTCGCGCAGGACGCGGATCAGGTTCTGACCGGTGAATTTCTTCAGATCCGCATCGCTCCAGCCGCGTCGGGCCAGTTCAGCCACAAGGTCGAGATAGGCGTCGACGCCGGTCACGCCGTCCGGGAAATCGTCCGCATCGCCAAAATCGGCGCCGACTCCGACATGATCGATCCCGGCAATGTCACGGACATGGTCGGCATGATCGGCCCAGTCCCGGATGGTGACAGGGGGGCGGGGATGGGCGGCCTTCCAGGCGGCTATGGCGGCCTTGGCGCCTGTCGGATCTCCGACA
>CAIOJR010000077.1 GCA_903858685.1 uncultured Caulobacterales bacterium
ACCTGGTTCCGGTCAATATTGTGGATGAGGTTGGACCAGGCGCGGAGGTGCGCGGTCTCGGTCAAGCTGGGCGGTTTGCGCCGACGATTGAAGTCACGCTTCGCAATGGCCGGGCCTTGAAGGTCCCCGCGGACATCGCGCCTGGGACGTTGAGGTCCTTGATCGTCTGCGTTGAAGCGGCATGATCGGGCCGCCGGGGAATGTGCGGGTCTATCTGGCCTGCGGGGCGACAGACATGCGTCGCGGGATCGACGGGCTCTCGAGCCTGGTCGAGACGCTCATCCGGGAAGCCCCTGGATCGGGTGCGATCTTTGGGTTCCGCGGCCGGCGTGCGGATCGGATCAAGCTATTGTGGTGGGATGGTCAGGGGTTCTGCCTGTTCTACAAGGTTCTGGAGCGGGGATACTTTCTCTGGCCGACGGCCAAGGCCGGGGTTGCGCATCTGACCTCGGCGCAGCTCTCGATGTTGGTTGAGGGGATCGACTGGCGTCGCCCTGCTTGGACATCGGCTCCGTCCAGATCGGGATAAAGCCCTTATATTACAACGAAAATGGGCTAAATTCTTAGCGTTCCAGCGTCAAATCTGCTATGACTTCGCCATGGAAACGGCACGTCCCGACAGCCTGAATGAGCTCGCCACCTTGCGCGCCATCATTGCTGATCAGGCGGAAAAACTCGAGATGCAACAGGCGGCGCTCAGCGCCGAGGTCGAGAAGCGTGACGCGATCATCAGCATTCTGCGGGCGCAACTGGACCTGCTGCGCCATGGCCAGCACGGGGCCTCATCTGAGAAGATCGACCGAAAGATCGAACAGTATGAGCTGATGCTGGAGGAGATCGAGGCGGCCCGTGCGGAGGGCCAAGCCCGCGCCGGCAAGTCGCCCTTGCCCGAACCCGACGAGACGACCGACAAGGCCAGGCGCAAGCCGCTGCCGGACACGCTTGTTGTGGAAGAGAAGGTCTACCCGGCCCCGTGCAGCTGCCCGACCTGTGGTGGAACCGCCTTCGTGAAGGCCGCCGACAAGGTGACAGAGGTGATGGAGCATGTGCCGGCCTCGATGAAGATCGTTCGCCATGTAGAAAAGCGCAGGGTCTGCCGGGGCTGCGACACCACGCTCAGCGGCCACATGCCGAGCCTGCCGATTGCGCGGGGCAAGGCGGGGCCGGGCCTTCTGGCGCACATCATGGTGGCCAAGTTCGACGACCATATCCCCCTCTACCGCCTCTCGGAAATCTATGACCGTCAGGGCATAGACATCTCCAGATCCATCATGGCGGACTGGGTGGGCCGGGTCTCGGTGCTGATCACGCCCCTGATTGCGCGGATCAAGGCCCACATCGCCGCCGCCGACCGAATACACACCGATGATACGCCGGTTGATGTTCTCGACCCTGGGCGGGGAAAGACAAAAACCGGGCGGCTATGGGTCTACGTCTTTGACGGCAGCCGCTATCAGGACCCCAATCCAGGGGCCGTCGCCTATTATTACAGTCCGGACCGCAAGGACGCGCATCCCGCCGAACATCTGGCCGGCTTCAGCGGCGTGATGCATGCGGACGGCTATGGCGGCTACAAGAAGCTCTACGGCCAGCAGATCGTCGAGGCCGCGTGCATGGCCCATGTGCGTCGCAAGTTCCATGACGTGATCAAGCTCAAGGCGTCTGCGGTTGCTGACGAAGCCCTGGCGCGCATCGGGGCGCTCTACGACATCGAGGATCGTATCCGGGGAATGACGGCCCATGAGCGTCGGGATCTCCGCCAGCAACATGCCCGGCCGATCCTTGATGCCCTGAAGGTCTGGATGGTGGACGCCCTGCCCACTGTGCCTCAGAAGCAGAAACTGGCGGAGGCCATACGCTACGCCCTGTCACGCTGGGAGGCGCTGGGCGTCTATATCGATGACGGTCGCGTCGAGATCGACAACAACATCGCAGAGCGCGCCATGCGACAGATCGGCATAGGTCGCAAGAACTGGCTGTTCGCAGGTTCCGACGTGGGCGGGGAGCGCATCGCCAACATCCTGACCCTCATCGAGACGGCAAAGATGCATGGCCATAATCCTGAGGCCTATCTGACCGAAGTCCTGGCTTGCATCAGGGATCAACCTGCCGACCGGCTGGACGACCTGCTGCCCTGGAATATGGGCCACAGGGCGCAAGCTACGCCGGAAAGTCAGTGAAGCCGTAAAAAATTGGTCGCCCAGACGCTTACATTCCATCAGCTCGTGGACGCACAGCTCGATAACCTTCCCGACGATGTCACAGCCCTGAAGCAGGCGCTGAAGATGGCGCTCGCCAAGGCGGGCGAGGCTCAGGGCAAGGCGGCGAGCGCGGAGCAGAAGCACTTCGACGTGGCCGCGGAGTTGGCCGTGGCTAAGGCCATGGCGTCAGACGACAAGGCCCTCATCGCCCACCAGGCGCTCAGGATCGCCAAGCTGGAGCGCCAGGTCTACGGGTCGCGCAAGGAGCGTAGCGCCCAGCTGCAAGATCAGATGGAGCTCGAGCTCGAGGAGCATGAGGCCAGCGCCACGCAGGACGAGATCGCCGCCGAGATCGCCGTGGCCAAGACCACGACCGTGGCAGGCTTCGTGCGCAAACGCCCCCAGCCTCGCACCACCTTTCCCGATCACCTGCCAAGAGAGCGCATCGTGATCGATCCGCCCAGCGCGTGCGAGTGCTGCGGCGGAGGCAGACTTCGCAAGCTCGGCGAGGACGTGACCCGCACCCTGGAGTCGATCCCCCGGCAGTGGAAGGTGATCGAGACGGTGCGTGAGAAGTTCACCTGCCGCGACTGCGAGAAGATCAGCCAGGCCCCGGCGCCCTTCCACGTCATTCCCCGGGGATGGGCAGGCCCAAGCCTGCTGGCGATGATCCTCTACGAGAAGTTCGGGGCCCATCAGCCGCTCAACCGCCTCTGTGAGCGCTACGCCCT
>CAIOJR010000078.1 GCA_903858685.1 uncultured Caulobacterales bacterium
AAATTGGCGGCTTCAAATGCTGCTGCTGCTGCTGCTGCTCTTGCGGCTCAAAATAGTTCACTAGGTTAGTAAAAGTATCAAGAATAGTTTAATAATGTGGGGGGGGGGTGGACGGATTTTCGGCTTCTGCTGGGCCATCAGGGTGTGATCCCTGGGCTGAGCCCCTGGAAACGCTGGACCCCAGCCGCGCGGAGCTGTTCGAAACCGGCGCGCACTACGCCTATTTCGAGCGCCTGCGTCGCGAGGACCCGGTGCATTACACGCCTGACAGCATGTTCGGCCCGTATTGGTCCATTACGCGCTTCCACGACATTGTGGCGGTGGACACCAACCATCAGACCTTTTCATCCAACCGCGACATTGTGATCGGCGACAATCCCGAGGGATTTGCGCCGCCCATGTTCATCGCCATGGACCCGCCCCGACACGACGTCCAGCGCAAGACCGCCACGCCCGCTGTGGCCCCGTCGCGCCTGCAGGATCTGGAAGTGCTGATCCGCGAACGCGCGGGCGCCATTCTGGACAGTCTGCCCATCGGCGAGACCTTCAACTGGGTGGACCGGGTGTCCATCGAGCTGACGACCCAGATGTTGGCGACCCTGTTCGACTTTCCCTGGGAGGACCGCCGTCTTCTGCCCTACTGGTCAGATGTGACCACCACCTCCGAAACCGTGGGCGTCGCCGCAGACATGGCCGAGCGCGAACGGGTGCTGGGTGAATGCCTGACCTATTTCACCCGGCTCTGGCACGAGCGTGCGGCGGCCCCGCCCAGGTTCGACTTCATCTCGTTGCTCGCCCATGGCGAGGAAACCCGCAATATGGTCAACGACCCGATGGAGTTTCTGGGCAATCTGATGCTGTTGATCGTGGGCGGCAACGACACGACCCGCAACTCCATCACTGGCGGCGTCCTGGCGCTGAACCAGTTTCCGGACCAGTACGCCAAGCTCAAGGCCGATCCGTCGCTGATCCCCAACATGGTGCCGGAAATCATCCGCTGGCAGACGCCGCTGGCCCATATGCGCCGCACCTGCACCACTGACACCACTTTCGGCGGCAAGCTGATCCGCAAGGGCGACCGGGTGGTGATGTGGTACGTGTCGGGCAATCGCGACGACACGGTGATCGAGCGGCCTGACGAATTCATCATAGATCGCGATCGCGCACGCCACCACCTGTCGTTCGGCTTCGGCATTCACCGCTGCATGGGCAATCGCGTCGCCGAGCTGCAGTTGCGCATCCTGTGGGAGGAGATCATGGCGCGGTTTGAGCATGTCGAGGTCGTCGGCGCGCCGGTCCGTGTCGCCTCAAATTTCGTGCAGGGCTATACCGATCTGCCTGTGCGCCTGACTGCGAAAAAATAGAGCCTGAGCGCCCTTCCTCCTTCCGGGGGGGAGGAAGGGCCTCGCCTCAGGACGCCAGGGCCTGCCACATGGCCAGATTGACCATGGCGCCGCGCAGATCGCCCACCGTCGTCGGCGCCATCTTGTTCATGACATAGGCCAATGTGGTTCTGGCATCCATGTCGATAATGATTACCGACCCGCCATAGCCGCCCCAGAATATGCTGTTGGGATTGGGCAGGGGCACTGTGGCGCTGGGCAGGCCAAAGCCCATGCCATAGCGCTGCGCCACGCCCAGAACGCCGTCGACGCCTTCAATCTGAAACTCCAGCGCCTTGCGGCAACCGGCTTCAGACATGAAGCGCTTGCCTTTGGCCCAGCCGCCATTGGCCAGAATCTGGTGGATCTGGGCGACCGAGCGGGCATTGCCTGTGCCGCCAGCAGCGGGAATTTCGGCGCCGCGCCATCCGCGCGTGCGTGTCTGAAGCGGGTCGATTGGCGGGTTGGTGGCCATGTTGGTGTAAAGAAAGTCTGGCTCGGCCAGATCATTCAGACGCGGCGCGCCCGGCGGCGGGATCAGATCAGCAACACGGGAGTCCTCGGAAGCCGGCAGGCCGATATGGAAATCTGCGCCCAGTGGCTCCGCAATTTCCTTTCTGAAAAAGGTTCCCAGGGACTGACCGCTGATGCGCCGCACCACTTCGCCCACGAGATAGCCCTGGGTGATGGCGTGGTAGCCAATGGCCGTGCCCGGCGCCCAGAACGGCGCCTGCGCCGCCAGCAGAGACGTGACCTTTTCCCAGTCGTACAGATCGTCATTGGTGATCGGCTCGGCCCAGCCCGACAAGCCGGAGGAATGGCTCATCAAGTGGCTGACCTTGACGCCCTCCTTGCCGTTGGCGGCGAATTCCGGCCAGTAGCGGGCCACCGGCGCATCGAAATCAAGCTCTGCGCGATCCGCCAGAAGCAGGGCGCACAGGGCTGTCATGGTCTTGGTGGTGGAATAGACATTGATGATGGTGTCCTTCGCCCACGGCCGGCTCGCGTGTTCGTCCGCATAGCCGCCCCACAGGTCCACCACGGTTTCACCCTCCACCGTGGCGCAATAGCTGGCGCCGATATCAGCGCCCGTGGTGAAATTATTCTCAAAGGCTGTGCGCGCGCCCTCAAAGCGGGGCTGCACAAAGCCGTGGATGGGCGTAGCGGACATGGGCGTTCCTTCCGTTCCGCCCCTCGCAGCGGGGGCGGTTATTGTTGGCGGGCGAGTTGAGCGTCCTCAGGCGGCGGTTTCCAGGCTGAGCGTTTCCTTGAGCTGGCGCTTCAGGAACTTGCCGCTGGCGTTGCGCGGGATGGACTCGGTCAGGAACCAGATATAGCGCGGCGCCTTGTGCTTGGAGAGATGCGCCAGGCAATGGCTGCGGATCTCGTCGGCGCTCGCCTGATGGCTGGGCCGCAGCAGGATGGCGGCGGCCACCTCCTCGCCCAGTCGGGCGTCGGGCACGCCGAACACGCAACATTCCGCCACAGCCGGGTGGTGGAAGATGCAGGCCTCGACCTCGGCGCAATAGACGTTCTCGCCGCCGCGCAGCACCATGTCCTTCTTGCGGTCGACGATGAAGATGAAGCCGTCCTCGTCAATGCGGGCGACATCGCCTGTGTGCAGCCAGCCGTCGGTGATGGTGTCCGCCGTCGCCTCGGGACGATTGATATAGCCCTTGATGACGGCCGAGCCGCGCACCCACAGTTCTCCGATTTCGCCCTGAGGGACGGTGTTTCCGTCGTCATCGACGCAGCGCGCCTCATAGGCGGGCATGGCCGGACCGGCGCTGGCGGCCTTGTCGACAAAGAAGTCGCCGGACAGGGACGTGATGATGCCGCAGGTTTCGGTCATGCCATAGCCGGTCGACGGACGGGCGGTCGCCACCGTCTCGTCGATCTTGTGCACCAGATCGGGTTGCAGCTGCGCCCCGCCGCCGCCCAGCGCCAGAAGCGAGGACGTGTTGCGGGTTGCGAAATCGGGATGGGCCAGCAGTTCGCGAGACATGACCGGCACGCCGCTCATGGAGGTGACCTTTTCGGCCTCGATCAGGCGCAGCGCCTCGCCCGCATCCCACTTGTACATCAGGACCAGCGTCCCGCCGCCTGCGGTCGCGGCATAGGCGACGCAGTTATTGGCGGTGACGTGGAACAGGGGAGTCGTGACCAGCGCAATGGTCGGCGGCGCGGGCGCATCCGGATCCGCAGCCGGCGCGCCCGTCGCTCTCTGGGTCGCCAGAGGAAAGCAGGCGCCCGCAAACATCATGTTGAACAGATTGGCGATGCAGCCCCGGTGAGTCAGCTGCGCGCCCTTCGGAAAGCCGGTCGTGCCAGAGGTGTAGAAGATGCAGGCGTCAGAATCAGGATCAACCGTCACGTCCGGAAGGGCGCCGCCATGGGCGATCACGTCCGACCAGTTGACAGCTCCCGCCGGCGCGGGCGTGCGGACCGTGACCAGAATGGCGTCCTGCGCCGCCTCTGGTCGTTCCATGATGCGATCCAGCCGCTCCTTGTCGCAGAACACCAGCTTGGGACGGCTGTCCTTCATGGCGTATTCCATTTCGTCCGCCACCCACCAGGCGTTCATCCCGACCACGGCCACGCCGACGCTGGTGCAGGCCCAGTAGATCAGCATCCATTCGGGATAGTTGCGCATGGCGATGGCCACCCGATCGCCGGGCTTCACGCCCTTGTCGAACAGCCAGCTTGCGACCGACGCGACAAGGGCGTGGGCCTGAGCATAGGTGATGCGCTCATTTTCGTAGACGAGATAGTCACGCGCAGCGAACGGCTCTGTCGACAGCCACAGTTCGCGAATGCTGGGCGGCGCATTCTTGTAGGTCCGCAGCGGCACGCCGCGAATCTCGACTTCAGCGATTTCGAAGGGAGCGCCCGGCGCCGTCAGTTCGGCCCACGCCGCCTTGAGTTCCTTATAGTGCATCCGGCTCGCCTCTTCCCTGCGCTCATGGCCCGGTTTCCATCCTGATGGTTCCGGCGGCCCTGTTCTGTTGGCGCGAGTTAACGACACCAGACAGGTCCGGAGCAAGGGCGAGTGATCATTGATCACAAAAAAACGGCCCCGAAAGGGTCAGGCCCCGCCCAGATGCAACAATGCCCGGCTCTTGCGAACCGGGCATTGCCGTCAGATCAACAGATCAGAGCTCAGCTCAGCGGCTGGTGGCCGAGGTCTGGCGCAATTGTGCGCGTTCAGCCGTCTGAGTTTCCTTCAGTTTGGCGAGGCTGGCGTGATAGGTGTTGTCTACGCAGCCGTCGCGCTCAAAATCGGCGAAGACATCGCCCTTATAGGCTTCCTTGCAGGCTTGATAGGACGCGCTGGCGATCGCGGCGCGGACCTGCGAGGCGGTCAGACCCGCGGTGTTGACGCGGACTTCAGCGGCGTTTGCAGCACCGGCGATCATGGCGGCGCCGAGGACGATAGCGGAAAGACGGTTCATGAGAGTTCTCCGAAAAGATGTGAAAACAATCTTTCCGGACGCTTCCTTGCTCACGTTTCTTATATGAGCCCCCCGGGTGACTCGACCGCTTTAGCGGGGGCCAACCTCGAGGACTCGGAAATTAGCCTCAATCTTTACGCTGTCAACATGTAAAATGGTGCGACGCAGCAAAAATGCCTCGAGAAGGCGTCTTCAGTGCGGAATGAAGCCGCCCATGAGGGAGCGAACCGGATCCGGCCTCGGCGCGGATTCGCCTCTTTCGCCTCGGCCGCCTGGCATGGGCTGACCCAGCATGGCCATGGTGGCGGATCGATAACGCACCTTGACCGTCCAGGATATGTTCCAGGGCTTTGGCGTCGGCGGGCGCGGCGGATCAGCGAAGTTCGCCTCGCCGCCATAGGCGGTCATGGACAGCATGGCGTTCGGCGCGGCAGTGGCCACCTCCTGCGGCACCAGGCACGAGGTCGTTTCAGGTCCCAAGAGATAGCGCTGTTCGACCATGTGGCGAATCTCGCCATTCGACAGATACTGGGGCGCCGCGAATCCTGCCGCCTGAACCTGGCTCGACACCCACATGACCATGGTCTCGCGGTCCGCGCCCGCGCCGACGGCGGTCGCCAGATAGCCCAGCGCGCCGCTGACCGGCGACCATGCCAGACCGATTGCGCCCGTGGCGGTGCGCGCATTGCTGGTCAGGATGAACGGCCCCATGAAGTCCTGATCCTGCCGCAGGCTGAAATGGATGTCGGGCGTATAGTCGCCCCGCACCAGATGCTCGCCGACCAGAGAGCCGTCCGACGGCACGGCCACGCTGCTCCGGTTGTTCGGCCAGTCGCCATAGGTGGCGCTGTGGCCGGCCGCTGGCGGATGCTCCGGCGAAACGGGAAAGCTGCGGAACGCCTCGCCCATATGGGCCATGGAGGCCGGGTCCGCGCTGAACTTTGCGAAATCGATCACGATCGGCTGTCCGGGGCCGACATGCTCACCGCAGCCCCAGAATATCAGCATCTTCCCCTTGGGCTTTTGCTGGCGATATTTCTCGACGCTGGGCTGGTCGTTGGACGGGGTCGCCTTTGGCGCTTCCGGCGGCGTCACGAGCGGCAAGCTTGTCCCGACCTTCAGACTGCTGGGCGGAAGGTGCTCAGCCTGAGGCGAAGCGGCTGTGCGTTCCGAACCCAGTTGCAAGGTCATGTGATGGGTGACGCTGTCTGCGCGCGGCCCGCCGCGCATCATCATGCCCATCATGCCGCCGATCGACGGGCGCCCTCCGGAGGCTGCGCCCCCGCCCGCGCCTTCCATCATGGCCGCCATTCCAGAGGTAGTTGAAACGCTGACCCAGTAGTTGGCCACAGGGCCAGTGACTGGCTGCTTCTGCTGTCCCACAGCCGTTCCCGCCGTCAAGCCCGCAAGGACGACCGAAGCCACACCTACCATACGCGTCATGACTGCCTCCGGCTGAGATCGACGGACATTGGGAATCTTGGTTAAGGGAACACTGCACCTACCAGTCCTGTCAATGTAAGTTGGAGTTGATAAGGCCTCGCGTCTGCGGCTAGGCGGAGCCTGCCGTCAGGTGAGTATTGACGTCACCGCCCTCATCTCGAACTGTCAGCGCAACAATAATTCCGGGAGACGGTCATGCAGCTCTACAATTCCATCGGCCCCAATCCGCAGGTTGTGCGCATGTTCCTTGCCGAGAAGGGTCTGACCCTTCCCATGGTGCAAATCGATCTCCTGGCTGGCGAAAACCGCCGGGCGCCCTACAATACTGACATCAACAAGGCTGGCCAGACTCCGGCGCTGGAACTTGATAACGGCGCGATCCTGTCCGAGATCACCGTGATCTGCGAATATCTGGAAGACCTCCACCCAAACCCGGTGCTGATCGGCGCCACGCCCGAAGAGCGCGCCGAGACGCGTATGTGGGTTCGCCGCATCGACCTCAATATTGTCGAGCCGGCGCTCAACGGTTTTCGCGCCGCAGAGGGACGCCCCCTGTTCGAAAGCCGGATCAAGCTGGTCGGCGCGACGGGCGCTGCGGAACTGAAGGAGATCGCCAAGGACCGCACGCGCTGGCTGGGCGATCTGATGGGCGATAACACCTATGTCTGCGGCGACCGGTTCAGCCTGGCTGACATCTATCTGTTCGTCTTCATCGAGTTCGCCGCCTCCGTCGGACAGCCCCTCGCCGCAGAACACCCCTGGGTCGACAGACTGATAGAACGCGTCAAGGCGCGCCCCAGCGCCAAGGCCTAGGCCCCGCCCTGCCCCGCAGGAATGGTCGCCGGCGTGACCTGCTGGGCGGGGGCGGCCGGGGTCAGGCCGCTTGTCGGCGCGGCGTTGGGGTCGATAACCGGCGTCGGCGCGACCGGCGGCGGCCCTGCGGGAATCGGCTGGACGGGAAGCTTTCGCACGGCCTGAGACATAAAGGCGCGCCACAGTTCGGCCGGCGCGCTGCCGCCGGTGATGCGGGCCATGGATGTATTGTCGTCCCGGCCCATCCAGACCACCGTCGTCAGACCGCCGGTAAAGCCGCAGAACCAGGCGTCGCGATAGTCCGATGTCGTGCCGGTCTTGCCCGCCACGTCATAACCGGGAAGGGCGGCGTGAACGCCGGTGCCCGACCGGATCACTGTGCGCAGCATCCGGTTGAGATCACTCAGGGCCGGGTTGGCGATCACCTGCTGGGACGGCGCCTGCCGGTGCTGATAGATCACGGCGCCATTGGTCGCGCGGATGCGCTCAAGCCCATAGACCACCGTCCTGGCGCCGCCATCCGCAAAGGTTGAATAGGCCTGCGCCATTTCCAGGGGCGAGACCTGGCTGGTCCCCAGGGCCATGGCCGGATCAGTGTTGATCGTCGAGGTCACGCCAAGTTTGCGAGCGTCCGCGGCGACATTGGTGCGCCCCACCTCGTCCGCCAGTCGGGCGGCGACCGTATTGATGGACTGAGCGAGCGCAGTCTCCAGCGTGATCTGGCCCAGATAGCCGTCCTCATAATTGGAGGGCGACCAGTTGGCGATGGTGACCGGTTCATCGACCACCATCATGTCTGGCGTTCGTCCGGACTCCAGCGCGGCCAGATAGACAAACGGCTTCCAGGTCGAGCCCGCCTGACGCCGCGCGTCTGTCGCGCGATTATAAGGACTGGCGGCATAGTCGACCCCGCCGATCATGGCGCGCACCTGGCCGTCTCCATCAACGGCCACCAGGGCGGCTTCCTGAACTTTCTGTTTCTGAAAGCGCGTTGTGACGGCGCGAGCGGCGTCGCCTGCCGCCACTTCGCTGGGCAGGTCGAGCGTGGTCTCCACCACCAGATCCTGATTGATCTTTCCGCCGGTCAGCTGACGGGTCTGGGCGTCAACCCAGTCCACAAAGTACTGGGCCGGCGCGGTTGGGGCGAGTTTCCAGACCTTGGGCGTCTGGGCCAGGGCCTTGGCGCGCTGGCTGGACGTGATCGCACCGGTGTCGACCATGGCGTCCAGCACCAGTCGCGTGCGCTCCGCCGAGCGTTCGGGTTGCTCTGCCGGATTGTAATTGGTGGGAGACTTCATCACCCCGGCGAGAGCAGCCGCTTCGCGGAGCGTCAGCTTCGAGGCCGGCTTGTTGTAGAAGCGCTGGGCCGCCGCCTCGATTCCATAGGCGCCGGATCCAAAATAGACGCGGCTGAGATAGAGGCCAAGTATCTGCGACTTGGTGTAGCTGTTCTCCAGCTCTACCGCATAGACCAGTTCCTTGGCCTTTCGCTCCATGGTGCGGTCCGCGTTCAGGAACAGGTTGCGCGCCAGTTGCTGGGTGATGGTGGAGGCGCCTTCGGCGGCGTGGCCGCTTCCCAGATCCTTCACCAGTGCGCGCGCCATGCCCATCGGGTCGAAACCGGAATGGGAATAGAAGCGCCGGTCTTCGATCGCCACAAAGGCGGCAGGCACAAAGGCAGGCAGCTTGGCCAGATCGACCGGGGGCGCGAACCGTCCGCCCCTGACCCCGATCACGGCGCCGGATCGGTCCAGATAGGTGATCTGCGGCTCCCGGCGGATGTCCGGCAGGCGCGGAATCTCCGGGGACTGGAGCGACAGGGCGGCGGCGGCGAACAGGGCGAGCAAGGTCTGGGCTCCGACCAATGACGTTCAGGCCGCCACGAGACGGCGGCCTGCGCCCCTTCTGGCCTGTTGACCGGTCAGATCAAACATAAATCCCTGTAATGAGAGGCATCGGGACGCTGGATTCGCCAGAATGGAAATTTCAATTTCCGCGAAAAGGCCCGAATTTTCGTCAAAATCCGCACGGTTTTCGCTAGTCCACTGAGTCGTTCGCCTCGTGGGGGAATTTACCTGTCTGGCGCGCGATCAATGCCGCTTGGTAACCAGAAACCAGCCTCGAAGGACCTTTCGAACGGGGGCGTCAAAATAGGTGTCGAGCAGAATCGACACCCCGATCACCCCGATCAGGAAGAGCGCGCCAATGCTCAGGCCCAGATAGCCGGTCGGAACCTCTGTGTTGCGACCAATGGCGACGCGCACCAGATTGCCCAGCGGCTGGTGCAGCAGATAGACGCCGTACGAGGCCAGACCAACCCGGCTGAACACCTTTCCCGTTCGCTCTGACGGCTCATAGCATCCCGCCAGCACCAAAAGGATGGGAAAGCCCATCATCACCACGCCCAGTTCAAACCAGGGCTTGAGATCATCATCAGGTCGCCAGGCCAGGGCGATGGTCAGCGCAGCGACGCAGGCCCAGGAGGCCCATTCGATGTGCTTTTGCTTGTGACCGAACAGTCGAAACAGGACAATGCCCGAAAAGAAGGAGAAGCCCACGCGCGCCAGGGCCGCCCAGCCCTGGGTCGCGCCAAAGCCGACATCCAGGGTTCTGTAGTGAAGCTCGGCGAAAATGACTCCGGCGCCGCTCAGCGCAATAATCGCGCCCAGCCCCCACCAATTCATAAACCTTGCCAGCGCAGCATAGACGAAATTGGCGATCAGTTCCGGAAGAAGCGTCCAGGTCGGCCCATCCAGCGAAGATCCATTGGACGGCATTCCGGGCAGAAACGGGAACATGAACAGCCCCGTGACGATCGCCACCAGAAGCTTGTCGCCGGTCCACCAGCCGCCCGGGTCGGTCACGATGGCGATCAGGGCCGAAATGACGCCGAGCCCGATGCCGAAGAAATAGAGCGGATAGAGCCGGATCAGTCGCGTCTTGACGAAGGTCCAGAAAAAGCCGCCCGCCTCCAGGCGCGCCCGATAGGCGTGGGCGACGACAAAACCGCTGACCAGATAGAAGAGGTCAACTGCCAGAAAGCTTTCCGGCACGGCAATGGGGCCGAACAGAAAGGGGACGTGGCGCATCACGACCAAAACCGCGCCGACAGCCCTGAGGCCGTCGAGACTGAGAAACGTGCGGCGCGGTTCTTCGGCTTGCATGCTGGTCCATTCCCACCGTCCGATGAAGGACGTCGCTGGGGCGGGTGTTTGTCAGGTCTTGGTCCAACAGACAACTCCGGGAAGTCACGCGACGGCGCGATCCCCTATCCAGATCGCGAGATTTGCCTTGTCACAATCACAGGCTAATCTTGCCCGATGACCCTGCCCCTCTTCACCCATGCGTCCATGAGCCTGCATCAGGCTGGCGAGCACCATCCGGAAAGTCCGGCGCGGTTGCGCGCCGTGCTCGATGCTCTGGACGACGCCGGTCTGGCGCAAGACACACGTGAAGCGCCCATGGCGTCGCGCATGGCCCTGGAACGGGTTCACCCCTGCGCCTTTGTCGACCATATCTTCAGTTCAGCCCCGGCGAGCGGACGCACAAAGCTCGACCCTGACACTTTCATGTCCCCCGGCACGCTGGAGGCTGCGCTGCGCGCAGCAGGCGCGGTGGTCGCGGCGGCGGAGGCGGTGGCGCGTGGCGAAATGGACCGCGCCTTCTGCGCTGTCCGCCCGCCAGGGCACCATGCCGAACCGGACCAGGCCATGGGCTTTTGTCTCTTTTCCAATGCCGCGATCGCCGCCATGGCCGCCCAGGCGGCCGGGCTGAAGCGCGTGGCTGTGATCGATTTCGATGTCCACCACGGCAACGGCACACAGGCGGTCTTCGCCGACCGGGCGGAGCTGTTCCTGGGGTCGATCCACCAGTCGCCGCTCTATCCCGGCACGGGCGAGGAAAGCGAGACCGGTCTGGGCAACATATTCAACGCCACGGTTGAGCCGATGTCGCCTCGCGAGGTCTGGCGTCGCCGATTCGATGAACGACTGATGCCCGCGCTTGATTCGTTCCAGCCCGACCTGATCATCATTTCCGCCGGCTTTGACGCCCACGCCGCCGACCCGCTGGCTCAGCAGATGTTGGAAGCCGAGGATTTTGCGTGGGCGACACGGGCTGTTTTGGCCGTAGCGCGCTCTCGATGCGCGGGGCGGGTTGTATCCACGCTCGAGGGCGGATACGACCTAGCTGCGCTAGGCCAATCGGTCGCAGCACATGTAGGGGCCTTATGCGAGGGGTAAGGGCTTGATCCGTCCGGCGCGCCGCGCCATCGCGCTCGCCCGCCATGGGGAGCCCGCCTTGTCGCGCAAGGTGAAGCTGACTTCGGCCGGATACCGTGACTGGTGGGCCGTCTATGAGCTTGGCGGCATTCACGACAATCAGACGCCGCCCGACACCTTGAAGGCTCTGGCGGCGGAGGCGGGCGTGATTTTCGCGTCGACCCGCAGGCGCGCGCAGGAAACCGCCCGCGCCGTGGTGGACGGCCGGGCATTTGAAAGCGACATCATCTTCATCGAGGCGCCCCTGCCGCCGCCGCCCCTGCCCGCCTTCATCAGGTTCAGTCCGCCCATCTGGGGCTTTATCGCCCGGACGGCGTGGTGGCTGGGCTATTCCGAAGGCGACGAAACGAGACCACAGGCGGAGGAACGCGCCCGGCGCGCAGCAGACAAGCTGATCGCCGCCAGCGACGCCAATGGCACGGTTCTGCTGCTGGCCCACGGCTATTTCAACCATATGATCGGCTCAGCTCTGAAAAAGCGCGGCTGGGCGCTGACGGAAAACCAGGGATTCAAATACTGGGCCGTTCGCAGGTTCCAGTCCGACAGGACATGAGTCGGCGCGGCCAGGCGGCGCCGGACGCGACGCGAAGCCTCTGACCTGATGAAAATCGGCTTCCCCTTTTCGCAACCCCGCGCTAGGCGTTAAGGCCATCGACGCCGTTCGGCCCAGACCGGAGGCCCTGCGACCCCGCCGCCAGCCTGTGACCCTTTGATCAAATATGACCCAGCCCGCCAAAATCGCCGAGATGAGCTTCGAGCAGGCGCTCGCAGAACTGGAGGCGATTGTGCGGGCTCTTGAATCTGGTCAGGCGCCGCTCGAACAATCGATCGAACAGTATGAACGCGGCGCGGCGCTCAAGGCGCATTGCGAAGCGAAACTGGCGGCTGCGCGGCTGAGAGTGGAAAAGATCGTGGTTGGCGCCGGCGGCGAAGCAACAGGTGCGACCCCGGCGGAGTTTGGCTGATGGCGCCTTCGTCCGCCGCACAGGACCGCGCAGAACTGGCGCGGCGGATGGCTGATACCGCCGATCTTGTCACTGTGGCGCTGGACGCCCTTCTGCCCCGCGCCGAAGGCCCTGAACAGAGACTGACCGAGGCCATGCGCTATGCCGCCCTGGGTCCCGGCAAACGACTTCGCCCTTTCTTCGCGCTCGAAGCCGCACGCCTGTTCGATATTGAAGAGCGCCCCGTATTGCGCGCGGCCTGCGCGCTGGAATGCATTCACGCCTACAGCCTCGTCCATGACGACCTGCCCGCCATGGACGACGACGATCTGCGACGCGGCCAGCCCACGGTGCACAGGGCCTATGACGAGGCGACCGCGGTGCTGGTGGGCGACGCGCTCCAGTCCACCGCCTTCGAGATCTTGGCCCACCCCGACACCCACGATGATCCGGCCATCCGGATCGAACTGGTGCGACGACTGGCCAGGGCGTCCGGCGCCCAAGGCATGGCCGGCGGTCAGATGATTGACATTCTGGGCGTGCGCGACGATCTGGGCGCTGCAGCCCGGATGCAACGTATGAAGACCGGCGCCCTGATCGCGTTCGCCTTCGAGATCCCACTGGTGATCGCACGTGCGCCGGATCAAAAACGTCAGGCCTTGATGGGCTTCGCACAGGACCTGGGTCTGGCCTATCAGATTGTCGATGATCTGCTCGACGCTGAGGGTGAAGTCGCAACCGTCGGCAAGGCAGTGCGCAAGGATGAAGCCAAGGGGAAGGCCAATTTTGTGACGTTGCTGGGGATTGAGGAAGCCCGTATGCGGGTGGAGATGCTGCGCTCGCAATGCAAGGCGCATCTCGAAATCTTCGGCCCACGCGCTACATATCTTCGGGAATGCGCTGATTTTGTGATAGACCGCTGACCATCAACACCAACCCAAACATCTTCGTCAGTCTGGCGAAGTCGACCGCGAGGCCCGATGCCGCCGCACACGCCGCTGCTTGATACTGTTCACGCTCCCGCTGACACCCGGGCGCTTTCCGTCCACGACCTGCGCCAGTTGGCCGATGAGGTCAGACTGGAAATGATCGACGCGGTGTCCGTGACCGGCGGACATCTGGGCGCCGGTCTGGGCGTTGTCGAACTGACGGTGGCGCTGCATCACGTCTTTGAAACACCTGACGACATCCTGATCTGGGACGTGGGCCATCAGGCCTATCCGCACAAGAT
>CAIOJR010000079.1 GCA_903858685.1 uncultured Caulobacterales bacterium
CGCCCGCCGATCCGATGCTCAGCCCAAGTCCGGAAACGTCAACCACCTTGCCAGCGCCATGATTATAGCTGCCCGCTGGATCAAACGCCGCCACGGCTGAGGCAAGGTTGAGCGTCACCTGCCCTTGATCCACTGACAGCACTGGCTGATCGCCGGCCAGTCGCCCGGTGACGTCGAGCAGATAATTCCCTGCGCCCAGGCTCACGGCGCCTGTCCCGTCATAGGGTTTTGTGATGGCGCCGGTCAGCGACGCGGTCAGCCTGATGGGCGTGATATAGGCCGCCGGATCGACCAGCACGGCGGCTGTATCGGCCAGAACATAGTCGCCCTGTTGCGCTGTGGATCCCGGCTTGACCGTTAGGCTCAGCGCCGAGACCGGGACGCTCACCTGATTGGCCCCGATGACGTGGGCGCTGTTATAGGCGCCCGGCTGGTCGCTGGTGACGCTCAGTTGGTCCCCGCTCAAGACCTGACCGGCGCCGATTGCAAAATTCGTCGAGGTCAGCGCCGCGGTCGTGACGCCGTCATAAGCCTTATGCTCGCCCGGGATCAGCACCGGCGTAACCGGTCGCGGCGTGATCTGCCCAATCGCAGCGCTCAGAGAAGAGTCGGTCAGGCGATAATCGCCCGCCTGTCCCACGCCGGTGACGGTAAAGGCCAATCCGCTCAAGGCGACCAGCTTGGCGTTGGCCGCATGCGGGTCCACATAGCTGGCGACCGCCTCAGAAAGGTCGGCGCCCAATTCATCGCCCGCAGCGCCGCTCGACAGGAGGACATTGCCCACGCTCACCGGGGCGTTGGTCGTTCCATCATAGGTGCGCGACACCACGCCCGTCAGGCTCGCCGTCACCGCCAAAGGCGAAATCACGCCCTCTGTGTTCAGTGCGCCGGTTCTGGTCAGCAGGTAGTCGCCAGCCATGGCCTGCGACCCCGCCTGAACCGTCAGGACGAGGTCCTGCGGATTGACCGAAACGGTCGTTTCGCCCGCATGAAGGCTGGCATAACTGCCCGTCGCGCCAGGGCTGAGGCTCACGCTCAGCGCGTCACCCGGCAACACCACGCCTGAACTCAGAGAGAAGTTCGCGGGCGACAGGGCGGCCCTGGTGGTTCCATCATAGACCTTGCTCACCAGACCGGACAGGACCGCCGAGACTGACAGGGGCGACAGGGACGCCGCCGCCATGGCCATGCCGCCGGGATTGGCGAGTGAATAGTCGCTCAGCTGTGTCGCGCCGCCGGCCAGCAGGGAAAGCCCGCTCGCCGTGATCTGGTTGGCCTCGCTCACATGGGCGCTGTTGTAGCTGGCGCTGGCCGCCGAAACCGACAACGAGTCGCCCGCGACGACATTGCTCAGGGTGAAGTCGCTGCTGAGGAGCGCAGCCGTCCTATCGCCATGATACGGCTCGACAAGCCCAGAGGTCAGGCTCGCCGTCACAGGCCGTGGGCTGATCGCGCCGGGTATGGGCAGAACGGTCAGTCGATAATCCGTCGTCTGTCCGCTTCCTGAGACCCCCAATGACAGCCCGCTGACCGTGACAATGTTCGCCAAGGCGACATGCGATGAGTTGAACCAGCCGCTCGCCTCCGACGCTGCAAGCGTCACCGTGTCTCCCTGCGCGATTGTGCCTATCAGGCTGAAATCGCGACTGCTGATGGTCGCCTCGGCCGATCCGTCATAGATCATGGTGAAGGGGGTGGCCGTCGTCGCCACCGGAACCGCCGTCAACTGGATCGGGTTGAGGCTGGCCGCCACGCCGCCA
>CAIOJR010000080.1 GCA_903858685.1 uncultured Caulobacterales bacterium
CTGCAAGACATGTTGAGCCATGCGGTGACGGACACCTTCAACGCCGTCACGGTCGACGGCGACCGGTCGACCAATGACACCTGCCTGGTGATCGCCACGGGCAAGGCCGCCCATGGGCCGGTGGACGAAGCTGCCGATCCGCGCCTGTCCGGCTTCAAGGTGGCGCTGCGCGAGGTTCTGCTCAGCCTCGCCCAGCAGCTTGTGCGCGACGGTGAAGGCGCCTCCAAGTTCGTGACCGTGACAATTACGGGCGCGGCCAGCGACGCATCGGCTTTTCGCATTGCGCGAACGGTCTGTGAAAGTCCGCTGGTCAAGACCGCGATTGCCGGCGAAGACGCCAATTGGGGACGTCTGGTCATGGCGGTCGGACGGTCAGACGAGCCGGTGGACCGCAGACGCATCGCCATCCATTTCGGCCACCTTCTGGCCGCCGTCGACGGCATGGCGTCGCCTGGCTATGATGAAGAGGCGATGAGCGCCTACATGAAGGCCAAGGAGCTGGAAATCGCCGTCGATGTGGGCGTAGGCGTCGGTCGCGCGACCATGTGGACCTGCGATCTGACCAAGCGCTATATCGAGATCAATGGCGACTATCGCAGCTGATCGCGCGGCGTACGGTCAGGGCGTAAAGGCTGGCGAGGGCCAAAGGGGCCAGCGGCACGTGAAGCGCCGCCCCGGCCAGCCGTGACACCAGGGGCAACAGAAACGCCGCCGCCAGTCCGAGCTTTTCCCAATCGAGAAATCCGCTCTCGCGTCCCTTGGACATTAGCCACAGCATGGGAAGCGCGCCCAGCATCAGATCATAGTCCAGCAGGAAAGGGCTGGCCAGCAGGGCGGCGCATCCGGCCAGTGCGGCCTGAGCCGTCACATCGCGGGTTTTTCGGCTCGCCCAGACCAGCACCGTCAGGGTCGCCACACTGGTCAGGGCCTGCGCGCCCCAGGCCAGCCACAGTGGACCGCCGACCAGACGCACGGCGGCGAACAGGCTCTGCATCTTTTCATTGCCGACCAGATCCTGCTCCAGCGCCGCGCGCGCCAGGGCATTGGTGGCGAAAAAGCCGCGCCAGACGTCGGCGCCCAGGGCCAGATAGCTGGCGGCGCAAAACGCCAGGGCCCAGGCGCCCGTAGTCCAAAAGGTTCTCCACCTTCCGGTCGCCATCAGGCTGAACGGCACAACCAGCGCCAGATGCGGCTTGATGACGAGCAGGCCCAGCGCCAGTCCCGCCAGCCAAGGCCGTCGCTCCACGCGCGTCAGGCCATAGGTGAACAGCGCGGTGGTCAGAAAAGCGTTCTGCCCGTGCGCCAGATTGGACATGACCGCCGGATAGGCGATCAGCGCCAACAGGGCGTGCCTGTCCCGCAGAAGCGGCTGCAACGCGGCCTTCGCCATGGCCGCCGTGGCGCCCAGCCACAAGAGCAGCGACGGCGCATAGGGCAGGAGCGCCAGAGGCAGGCAGATCAGGAGGTAGGGCGGGGGATAGAAGAAGGCGGAATAGCCGATGGGCGCGCCGCGAAACATTGATGTCTGCACGGCATAATGGGTCGCCAGATCATAGGCCCCGGCCGCCTTGCCGTTCAGTGCGAGCCGTGAGGCCGCCCAGAAACTGGGATAGTCGGCGCCGAGAGGCTTGCCCATCGGATCAAGTCCGCCATGGGCCAGGGCGAGCACGCCCCAGACGAGCATCACGACGAGGCTCATCCCGGCAAGGATCAGCCCGTAACCGCGCGCCCGTGCGCCGTCGAACCAGCGCGCCTGGCTCAGGGCGGCGATCATCTGCCGTGCGGCGGGGGCGTCAGGCTTGGGCAATTCAGCGTCCGAAGGTCGTAAGGTCTCGCCACCTTGGACGCAAAACTCTAAAGGCGAGGCTTACGCCGATGCGTCATGCCGGTTGTCGCCGCTTAGAGAGGCTCCATGTCCAAGCCCATCCTGTTGGTCGCCGCCGCCGCTCTGATTGATGCAGACGGACGGGTCCTGATCTGCCAGCGCCCTGAAGGCAAGCAACTGGCCGGTTTGTGGGAGTTTCCCGGCGGCAAGGTCGAAGCGGGCGAGAGTCCGGAAGCGTGCCTGATCCGCGAACTGAACGAGGAACTTGGCATCATCGCCAAACGCGACTGTCTGGCCGCCTTTGTCTTCGCCAGCCACGCCTATGACGATTTTCACCTTCTCATGCCGCTTTATCTTCTGCGGCGCTGGGAGGGAGAGGTGACAGCCAGGGAGCACAGGGCGCTGGCCTGGGTGAAACCTGCGCGGCTGTTCGACTATCCCATGCCGCCCGCGGACGCGCCGCTCTGCGCCTGGCTGCGCGACTGCCTGTAGGGCAGGGTCATCCGGCTTCGCAGGCCTTAGTCCAGCCGGGTCTCCGTCGTCCCCAGCGCATCCGCCAGCCGGGCCTTGGCCGAGCCGGGCCGCAAGGGCTTTTGCTGGTCCGGATGGGGCGCCCAACCGGTGAAGGTGGAAATTTCAAAGGTGGCGCGGATGCGGCCGTCCTTGTCGCTGAACTGGTCGAGATAGATGTCAAAGGCGCGCGCCAGCACGGCGCGTCGGATCGGGCGCCTGGCGTGATCCATCAGGATGCTGGTCTCGCCCATGGCCCGAAGATCGGCCAACAGCTTTAGCGGGTGGTCATAGCGCACGCAGATGCGATCAATATCCACGACCGGCAGTGTGAAGCCGGCCCTTTGCGCCAGCCCCGCCAGATCAGGCCCATCTGCGAAGGGGGCGACGCGGGGCGCCGCGCCGCCCGTCACCTCGTCCTCCGCCCGCAGCAGGCACTGACGAAGTTCGGTCAGGGTCGAGCCGGTGAACAGGGCGCCGATGAACAGCCCGTCCGGCTTCAGAATGCGCCTGATCTGGACCAGCGCGCCCACCAGATCATTGGTCCAGTGCAGGGATAGAATCGACACCGCCAGATCGAAGGCCTCGGCGCGAAAGGGCAGGCGTTCCTCATCCACAACCACGCCAATGGGCGCGCGCACGGCAAAGGCGTGGGACAGATCGGTCTCGATCAGCGTTTCGATGGCGCCCGCGCCGGGCGAGGCGGTCAGAGCGCGGGCGAAGGCGCCGTCTTTGCGACCGAACTCGACGCAGAGCGGAAATTGCCGCAGGATGGTTAATAGTCGCTCGACCGCGTCCTCGGCCGCGCGATCTCGCAGGAAACCGGCGAATTGGGGCAGGTTGGCGGCGCGGTTCAGGCGCGTGCGCAACAGGGTTCGGTCAAACAGGACAGGGGGCGGGGCGGACATGGACCTCCACAGGATTTATGACGGGCGGAGTCACGCGCCCGGAGCGCGAGTCATAGGCGCTTTTCGTCGCGGACTCGACCTCGTCCTGCCGCCAATGTCACTCAATGACGCCTCGCCCTGCCAAGGGACGGGGCTGACGGCCGAGGCCTGGACCAGGATCACCTTTCTGGAAGCGCCCGTCTGCGACGGCTGCGGCGCGCCATTTGAGCATGACCAGGGGCTGGGCGCGCGCTGCGCGGCCTGTCTGGCGCGACCCAGGCGCTTTGATCGGGCCAGAGCGGCCTGCGTCTATGACGAGGCCTCGCGCGATCTGGTGCTGAAGCTGAAACATGCCGACCGGCCAGAGCTTGGGAGGCTGTTCGCCCACTGGCTCAGCCGGGCGGGTGCCGACCTGTTGGCCGATGCGGATGCGATTGCGCCCGTGCCGCTGCATCCGGCGCGCTTGTTCGCGCGCCGCTATAACCAGGCGGCCGAGATCGCCCGTCCTCTGGCGCGGCTCGCGCGGGTGCGCTACCTGCCCGACGCCCTGGCGCGGGTGCAGCCGACACAGGGACAGGGCGGGCGTTCCGCCATCGGACGCAAGCAGAACGTCGCCACGGCCTTTGTCGCGCCGCTCGCGCGCAGGCGCCTGATCGAGGGGCGGCGCATCCTGCTGGTGGATGATGTATTTACCACAGGCGCCACGGCGGAGGCCTGTGCGAGGGCCCTTTTGCAGGCTGGTGCAGGCGCGGTGGACGTATTGGCTGTTGCAAGGGTGCGCGACGCGACTGACATCTCTATATAGTCAGAAAAGCGTCATTCATCGGAGTCCGCATGGCCGAAGTCCTGATCTACACCAAGCCGTTCTGCCCCTATTGCTCGCGCGCTCTGGCCACGCTGAAGGCCAGGGGCGCCACGATCCGCGAGATTGACGACGCCGCTTTCAACGCCGCAGCGCGTCAGGAAATGCTGAGCCGGTCCGGCGGCAAGTCCACCTATCCGCAGATCTTCATCGGCGAGCGCCATGTGGGCGGTTGCGACGATCTGATGGCGCTGGATCGCTCGGGCGGCCTTGATCCGTTGTTGAGCGCATGACGATCCGCGTCGCCCTGATCCAGATCCGCACGCCCGCAACCCATGCGGCGGCTTTGGCCCATGTGACGCCTCTGATCCGGCAGGCGGCGGCAGGTGGCGCACGGCTGATCGCCACGCCCGAATGCACCAATGTCGTGCAGCGCGACCGCAAGCAGCTTCTGCCCGCCCTTTTGCCGCTGGACCAGGACCCGGTGGTGCAGGGACTGTGTGATCTGGCGCGCGAATTATCCGTGGAGCTTCTGATCGGGTCCGCCCTTGTCCGTCGCGAAGACGGCGGCGCCGCCAACCGGGCCGTGTTGGTGTCTTCGGCGGGCGATATCGTCGCCACCTATGACAAGATCCATATGTTCGACGTAGACCTGCCGACGGGCGAGAGTGCGCGTGAAAGCCACGCCTATACGCCGGGTGAGGCGGCGGTGCTGGCGCATAGCGCAGCGCTTGGGCCGGTTGGGTTGACCATCTGCTACGACATGCGCTTTGCACATCTCTATCGGGCTCTCGCCCAGGCCGGAGCGGGCGTCATCTTCGCCCCTGCCGCCTTTACGAGGCCCACGGGCGAGGCGCATTGGGAGGTGCTGTTGCGCGCCCGTGCGATCGAGACGGGTTCCTTCGTTCTGGCGCCGGCTCAGGGCGGCTTCCATGAGGATGGGCGCGGCACCTGGGGGCGGTCCATCGCCATTGCGCCCTGGGGGCAGGTGATCGGTCATCTGGATCATGACGAGCCGGGTGTGCTTTTCGCCGATCTGGACCTTTCGCAAGTTCAGGCCGCGCGCGACGCCATCCCGGCGTTAAGAAACGATCGGCTATTCTCCGCGCCTGGCCTGGGCGTTTCAAAGGCTGCGGAATGATCCGCTACGCGCTTGTCTGCGATCATCATCATGAGTTCGACGCCTGGTTCGGGGCGTCGGGCGACTATGACGATCAGGTCGCGCGCGGTCTGGTGGAATGCCCCCGCTGCAATTCGCAGCAGGTCAAGAAACAGATCATGGCGCCGGCCGTGACTGGAACCAAGTCTCAGAAGACGCTCCCGACCGAAACCGCCATGCCGCCGGAAGCCCGCGCCATGATGATGGAGGTGATGGGCAAGGTGCGCGACTATGTGCAGACCAATTTCGAGGATGTAGGCGACAATTTCGCCCGCGAAGCCCGCAATATCCATGATGGCGTGAGCGAGGAACGCGGCATCTATGGCCAGGCGACGCCCAAGGAGGTCCGCGAACTGGTCGAGGACGGCGTGCCGATCGCACCTCTGCCCCTGCCGATCCGCTCCAAGGCCAAGCTCAACTGAACAGCCTTACGCCTTCGGCCTGACCGTCATCATGTAGTTCATCTCGACGTCAGGGCCCAGCCGCCAAAGGCCGGACAGGGGGCTGTACTCCACGCCGAAGGGGCCCTGAACCTCATAGGGCTGGCGGTCAAGATAGCCGCGAATCTCTTCCGGCTTGAGGAACTTGTTCCAGTCGTGCGTGCCGACCGGCAGCCAGCGCATGACATATTCCGCGCCGAACTTGGCCAGGGCCAGGGCCTTGAAGGTGCGGTTCAGGGTGGCGACCACCATCAGTCCGCCCGGCGCCAGCAGCTGCGCAGTGTCGCGCAGAAACTGGCCGGGATCCGCCACATGCTCGATCACCTCCATATTGAGGATCATGTCGAATGGCGCTTCACCCGCCGCGACCAAAGCCTCGGCGGTGGAGCAGCGATAGTCGATGGCGAGCCCCTGTTCGGCGGCGTGGGCGCTGGCGGTGCCGATATTGCGCTCAGAGGCGTCAACCCCTGTCACGGCAAAGCCCAGCCGGGTCATGGGCTCGGACAAAAGACCGCCGCCGCAGCCTATGTCGAGCAGCCTCAGCCCCTCGAACGGACGGCTGGTGCGGCTGTCGCGGCCAAAACGCGCGAGCCCCTGTTCGCGAATGAACCGCAGCCGTACGGGATTGAAGCGGTGCAGGGGCGCAAACTTGCCGTTCGGGTCCCACCACTCCGCCGCGATGCGCGAAAAGCGCGCCACGTCCTCTGGATCGACGCTGGCGCCTTGCGCGTGCGGGTGTTGGTCCGCATCGTGGCTCCTGGCTGTGCTATGCAGGCTCATTGCCGCTCCCGGATTGCTCTGCGCGCTTCATATGGTTAGAAGCGCGCTTTCCCAACCGGAAATGGTTGGGTCTGACAGGAAATGGTCAGGCCGGACGCGGCTGACAAGGCATTAGAGAACGGAACGGGCTGTGGTCCAGACTCGACTGGTCATGAAGTTCGGCGGCACCAGCGTCGCTGACCTTGAACGCATCCGCCGCGTGGGGCGGCTGGTCGCGGCTGAGGTGGCGGCTGGCCACAAGGTCGCTGTGGTGGTGTCGGCCATGGCAGGCAAGACCAATGAGATGGTCGCCTGGACCGATGGGGCGGGTCGCGCGGCGTCGGGTCTTCCAGAAAGCGACGACGAATATGATACGGTGGTGGCGTCAGGAGAACAGGTCACTGCGGGCCTTCTGGCCATGGTCTTGCGAAACATGGGTCTGAACGCGCGCAGCTGGCTGGGCTGGCAGGTGCCGATCATGACCGACGACGCCCATGGCCGCGCCCGTATCGAGGATATTCCGCCCGAGAAGCTGGTCGCCGCCATGGATGCCGGCGAAATCGCTGTGATCGCAGGCTTTCAGGGCGTGACCAGTACGGGCCGGATCACGACTCTGGGGCGCGGCGGATCGGACACCAGCGCGGTCGCCATCGCCGCCGCCGTTTCGGCTGTGCGCTGCGACATCTACACCGATGTGGACGGGGTCTACACCACCGATCCCCGGATCGAGAGCCGCGCACGGCGGCTGTCGAAAATCTCCTACGAAGAAATGCTGGAAATGGCGTCTTTGGGCGCCAAGGTCCTGCAAACCCGCTCCGTCGAGCTGGCCATGGCCAAGCGAGTGCCGGTGCGGGTGTTGTCCAGCTTTGTTGAGCCCGGTGAAGCCGTGGCCGATACCGGAACCATCGTCTGCGACGAGGAAGAAATCATGGAAAAGCGCATCGTCAGCGGCGTCGCCTTCTCGCGCGATGAAGCAAAGGTCACCCTGTTCGGCCTGCCGGACACGCCCGGCGTCTCGTCGAAGATCTTTTCGAGCCTGGCCGACGCCAATGTGAATGTGGATATGATCGTCCAGTCCAAGGCCCGCACGGCTGATCACGCCAATATGGCCTTCACCGTCGGGCGTCGCGACGCTCAGCGGGCTTTGGAGATCATGCAGGCGCGTCAGGCCGATATCGGCTTTGAAGAGGTCGTGGTGGATGAAGACGTCTCCAAGGTCTCCGTCGTCGGGGTCGGCATGCGCAGCCATGCGGGCGTGGCCAAGTCCATGTTCAAGGCGCTGGCCGACAAGGGCGTGAATATCCAGGTGATCTCGACCTCGGAGATCAAGATCAGCGTACTGATCGACGCGGCCTATACAGAGCTTGCCGTGCGCGCGCTGCATGCCGCCTACGGTCTGGACCAGCTGTAAGGTCAGTGGCTGTTAAAGACGCCATGGGCCGCGAACCGTCAGCAGCCGGTCTGAGAGGCGCGACGGGCTGCGCCTTGCATCCTGATCGCTCATGACAAGCCTCGGCCGCCAGATCACAGCTTGCGGCCCTGTTGTGGAAAGCGCGCTGGCGGCGCGCACCTTTGAGGTTTGCGGTCAAGTTGTGGACACCGCCGCCTGGTCCGCTCTGGAGCCAATGGCCGGGGCCTCGCCCTATCTGGCTTCGCTGATGCGCCGCGCGCCGCCTGTACTGGCGGACCTGTTGTCGGCAGAGCCCCGAGCTCGCCTTGCCGACATTCTTGCGCGCACTCACGATGCAGCGACGCTGGACGCGGAGGCCGCCCGCCCCGTCCTGCGCCGGTTGAAGGCCGAGCTTCACCTGCTCACCGCCATCAGTGATCTGGGTGGCGTCTGGGATCTGGACCAGGTGACCGGCGCGCTGTCCCGCTTCGCCGACGCCGCTGTCCAGACAGCGCTGTGCGTGGCGGTTGCGGATGAGCGCGCAAGGGGCAGGCTGAGAGCGTCGCCCGATGAGGCTCGCGGCCCTGCGCCGGGCTTTTTCTGTCTCGCCATGGGAAAGCACGGCGCCTTTGAGCTGAACTATTCCAGCGATATCGACATTTCGATCTTCTATGAGCCGAATGACCTGCCCGTGGTCGAGGGCGTCGAGCCGCAGGTCGTGGCGCTTCGGATGACCCGGACGCTGGCTGACCTGCTGCAGGCGCGCACAGAGGACGGCTATGTCTTTCGCGTCGATCTGCGGCTGCGTCCCGACCCGTCCTCCACCCCCGCCGCCATGCCGGTCTCGGCGGCGCTCGACTATTACGAGAGCGTCGGCCAGAACTGGGAGCGGGCGGCCACGATCAAGGCGCGGGTCTGCGCGGGCGATTTTGCAGCGGGCGCCGCCTTTGTTCAGGCCTTGCAGCCCTTTGTCTGGCGCCGCAGCCTGGATTACGCCGCCATTGCCGACATTCACTCCATCAAGCGCCAGATCCACACCTACAAGGTGGACGAGCGCCTGACCACGCCGGGCGCCAATCTGAAGCTTGGGCGCGGCGGCATCCGCGAGATCGAGTTCTTCGTTCAGACCCAGCAGCTGATCCTGGGCGGCCGTGATCCGGGCCTGCGGGCGCCGCGGACGCTGGACGCCCTGGAGTCGCTCAGGGTCGCGGGCCATGTGGATGACGCCTGCGCGGACGAACTGAAAGCCGCCTATCACCGCCTGCGCGCCTGGGAGCACCGGGTGCAGATGATCGATGACGAGCAGACCCATAAATTGCCTCAGGACGACGATGCCCGGGCGCGGGTGGCGGCCCTTTCCGGCTATGAAGACCTGGCGGCGTTCGATGCGACCGTCAGCGCCACCTTGCGCGGCGTGAATACGCGCTATGGCGAGCTGTTCGCCGACGACGAAAACCTGTCCTCATCGTTTGGCAGTCTGGTCTTTACCGGCGTGGATGACGATCCTGAAACCTTATTGACGCTGGAGCGAATGGGCTTTTCCTCGCCCTCGACCATCTCCATGACCATCCGGAGTTGGCATCACGGGCGGATCGCCGCCACGCGCACCGAGCGCGGGCGGGAATTGTTCACGCGCCTCGCGCCGCAATTGCTTGAGGCTGCCCACGCCACAGGCGCGTCCGATGCGGCGTTTCTGCGTTTTGCCGACTTCTTCTCTGGTCTGTCGTCCGGCGTACAGATCCAGTCGCTGTTTCTGGCCCAGCCGCGTCTGTTCCGTCTGGTGGTGGACGTGATGGCCTTTGCACCGCAACTGGCCAGGACATTGGCGAGGCGGCCAGCGGCGCTCGACGCCCTGATCGACGGGGACTTCTTTGCACCGCTTGAGCCGGGCGAGGCCGGACGCGCACTGGCGCAGGCCGTGGCCCGCGCTGACGGGTTTGAAGGCGCCATGGACGCCGCGCGCCGAATTCACCGCGACCAGGCCTTTCGCGTTGGGGTGCAGGTTCTGTCGGGCATGGCTCTGCCGGAGGAGGCGGGCGAGGCCTTCGCCGCCCTGGCTGACGCCTGTATCGATGCGCTTGCGCCAGCCGCCATGGAGGAGACGATCCGAATCGGCGGCGCTCTGGAGGGCGAGGCCTGCGTCGTGGCCTTGGGCAAGGCGGGCTCGCGCGAGATGACGGCGGGGTCGGATCTGGATCTGATGACGGTCTATCAGGTCGACCCCGACGCGGTGTCCGAGCGCAAGGGCTGGGCGGGCGACACATGGTTCACCCGGTTTACGCAACGCCTTGTCGCCGCCCTGTCCGCGCCGACAGGCGAGGGTGAGTTGTACGAAGTGGATATGCGCCTGCGCCCATCCGGCACAGCGGGTCCTGTGGCGGTCAAACTCTCGTCCCTGAAGTCCTATTATGCCGGCGAGGCCCATAGCTGGGAGTTTCTGGCCCTGTCGCGCGCGCGCGTCGTCTGGGCCACCAGCCCGGCCTTTGCTGCGGAATGCGAAGCCGCGATCGAGGCTGCACTGCGACAGCCGCGCGACGCGGATGTGATGCGCGCCGACGTGGCCGCCATGCGGGCGCTGATGCGTCGGGAGCGTCCGGCCAGGGGCTTCTGGGACCTGAAGCTCTGCAATGGCGGCGTCGTGGATATCGAGTTTGCGGCCCAGACCCTTCAGGTGCTGGGCGGCGTACTGGGCGGGCGTCTGACGGCCTCCACCCCCGGCGCGCTTGAGGCGGCGCTTGAGGAGGGGCGACTTTCGCCGGACCATGCGGCGGCGTTGATTTCCGGCTGGCGGCTGCATCAGGCCCTGTCGCAACTCCTGAAACTGTCGTTGTCGAATGCGGCGGACCCGGCCCTGGAGCCCCAGCGCTTTCAGCTTCTGCTGGCCAAGGCGGGCGGCGTGGACAGCCTGGCGGCGCTGGTCTCGCGCCTTGAGGTCATGCGGGCAGAGACGGTGCTGGCCTGCCGGGCGGTCTATGGCGACTGGGGCTAGAGGCGGCTTGCCACAGGCGGTGCACGCCTTTACCCCTGAGGCCTGAGAACAGGGCCGGTCCTCAATTGGATCCTGCCAGCCTGGGGAGTGGGAAGATCATGAGCCTTTTGACCGTTGAAATGCATGGGGCGGTGGCCCTTTTGACCCTGAACCGGCCCGAGGCCATGAACGCCCTGGGGGCGCCTGGCGATGGGGATCAGGTGCAGAAGGTCTGCGATGAAATCAACGATGATCAAT
Organism: uncultured Caulobacterales bacterium; assembly: GCA_903858685.1. Lineage (GTDB taxonomy): Bacteria > Pseudomonadota > Alphaproteobacteria > Caulobacterales > Caulobacteraceae > CAIMFV01. The sequence continues at coordinate 10,999 of CAIOJR010000080.1, forward strand.
CTGTTCGTTGCGTGGTCCTGACCGGCGCCGGTCGCGCCTTTTCGGCGGGCGGCGACGTCAAGGCGATGAAGGCGCGTGAAGGCGCCTTTGCCGGTGGCGGCGTGGGCATCCGCGATAATTACCGCAAGAATATCCACAGGGTGGTGCGGTCCATCTATGGGCTGGAAGTCCCCACCATCGCCGCCGTGAACGGTCCGGCTATCGGGCTGGGCTGCGACGTGGCCTGCATGTGCGATATCCGCATTTCCTCGGATCAGGCGCGGTTTGGCGTTACCTTCCTGAAGCTTGGCCTGATCCCCGGCGATGGCGGCGCATGGCTTCTGCCGCGCATCATCGGTCAGGATCGCGCTGCGCAACTGCTCTTCACCGGCGATGTGATTGACGCAAAGACGGCCGAAGCCTGGCGTCTGGTCACCAGCGTGTCGCCACATGACCAACTGATCGCCGATGCGCTGGCCCTGGGGCAGAAGATCGCCGCCCAGCCGCCACATGCTCTGCGGCTGGCCAAGAACCTGCTGCGCCACGGCGCCACCACCACCTATGACACCCTGATGGATATGTCAGCCGCTTCCCAGGCCATCGCCCATCTGACCGACGACCACATGGAAGGTGTGAACGCGCTTCTTGAAAAACGCGTCGCTGATTTCAAGGGGCGGTAGGGACCAGCCGTCAGCCGTCCGTGCGGGCGGCTGACCTGACCTGAAGCATTCTCCGACGAAGTGGACACTGGTTCGTCGCGGAAAATGCTCTGATCATATGGGGTTATGAACAAGATCCGATCCGGTCAGATCGGATATTGCCCTAGGCGGGCGCTTTTCGTGCAGGGCGCCGGGCAGGCTTGGGCGCGGCTTCAGCCGGGGCCTGTTCGGGTGGCGGATTGTTCAGGGTCTGGCTCATGGCCTTCACGGGCGCAAAGCGGTTGGCGAGCAGTTCCGTCAGCTTCTTGGCGTCCGATGTCGACATCTGGGACAGGATCGCGCTGAGATCCTTTTCCTTCAGCTTTGCGGCGACGGGAACGCGAACCTTGTCGTCCAGAGCGGCGAGAATTGAGGCTGCGTCCCTCGGCTTCATCTTGGAATAGACGATCACCAGCCGGTCGATCTCGCTTTCCCCCTTCTGGTCCGCCTGACCCAGAAGCTCTTTCAGCTCGCCCTTTAGCGCCGTGAGGGCCTTGAGTTTGCCATCGACCTTGGCTTCCGCCGCCGCCAGCAGCTGGATCTGCATGTCCAGCGCCTTTTCCCGGTCATCGAGCTGTCCGCGACGGGTGGACAGGTTCTGAAGGGTTTGAAGTTCGCCCGGCGACAGGCCCGCTTCCTTGGCCAGTTCGGCGGGCGACTGGGCGCATATTGGCGGCAGGCTGGCGGCAGTGGGGCCCGGTAGAGAAGGTTTGGCGGGTCCGGCGCCGGCGCCCGACCCGGCGCCTGCCCCTGCCCCTGCGCCCGTCCCGGAGCCCGCCCCGTTGCCGCCGCCCGCGCCTGCGCCCACGCCTTCAGCCCAGGCCTTCGATTTTTCGAGGAAGCCTGGCAGTTTGTTGGCGGCATAGAGTCCGTTCAACGCCAGCACGCCGCAGATAGCCACAGCGGTCAGGGGCAGTATGGGCGGGGCGCGCATCAGTGTGCGCTCCGTCTGGCCCGTATGCGCGCAGCGAAGTCGTCAGCTGTCGAATCCCCGCTGCGGTGCGTCGCTGCGGCGGGCTCTGACAGGTCCGCCAGATCAGAGAGTTCCATGGCGGGTTCCGATCGGGCGTCGAAGACGGGCGGTTGATAGGGGCGAAAAGCGGGTTTTGGTTCCGGTTCGGGCGCCGGAGCATGTGTCTTCCTCACTGGCGGCGCAGCGCTTTCAGGTTCGAAGAGCTCGTCCTCAAAGGCGTTGCGCCGACGCGTCGGCTGGGCAGGACGGGGCGCCGGACGGGTGGTCGCCGCCGCCCGCACGGCGGCGGGCGTCGGGGCCACATCGCCCTCAAGGCTCAGGCCAAAGCGTCGGGCCAGCTTCATGACCGATTCCGGCGGGTGATTGACGGCGTCCGACTGCGCCGTTGAGGCGGGTGATTGAGCCGCAGACGCGACCGGCCGCGACAGATCGCCCGTTTCGATGATCTTGCGAGCGGACTGGATCTGGCTTTCCAGCCTGCCGGACAGGCTGCGCGCCGTTTCGATCCGCGCCAGAAGGCTGTCATGCGTTTCAGTGGTCGCATCGCGCAGGCCCGCCAGTCCGCGCTCGGCCCGAACGGCTGCATCGTTGAGTTCGACAATGGCGCGGGCAAAGCCCTCGTGACTCTGCTTGAGCGCCTTGAGCCGGGCGTTCAGGCGCACGCCCATGACCAGCGCTGCAATGAGCAGCGCCGCCAGGAACAGGTCCATGCCGATGGCCACAGGGCTCACGGCTGCGGTCTCAACGGAAGGTCTGGATGGCCCGTCGCGCGGCGGGGGCCAGGGGGGCGTCCACACGCACCGCCAGATGATGATTGCTGCGGCCCATGCGTCCGCGCGTCAGGCGCACGGGGCCAGAGCGAAGCTCCACCATGCTGTCAGGCGTGGCGTTGAGCATCAGCGTATCGCCGACCTTCAGATTCAGGACCTGCTTCAGGCTGATCTGTTGCTCGTCCAGCACCGCCCTTACCTCCATCTGTGTCGTCCACAACTCGGTCGCGAGGTGGCTCTCCCAGATATTGTCCCGCCCGAACTTCTCGCCCATGAACTGCTGAAGCAGCATTTTGCGAATCGGTTCCAGCGTCGCATAGGGCAAAAGAAGCTCGATTCGGCCTCCGCGGTCCTCCATATCAATGCGCAGCTTGACCAGAATCGCTGCATTCGCCGGTCTGGCGATCGCGGCGAACCTTGGATTGGTCTCCAGACGATCAAGATTGAAGTGAACCATGGTCAGCGGCTCGAACGCGGACTTGGCGTCGGCGAGCACAACCTCCACCATTCTCTGCACCAAAACACGCTCGATGGTTGTGTAGGGGCGGCCTTCGATGCGCATGGCCGCGGTTCCGCGACGACCGCCTAAAAGCACGTCCACAATGGAATAGATCAGGTTGGAATCGACGGTCAGCAGGCCATAATTATCCAGCTCCTCCGCCCGGAACACCGCCAGAATGGCCGGCAGGGGGATGGAGTTCAGATAGTCGCCAAAACGGATCGAAGAAATGTTGTCGAGGCTGACTTCCACATTGTCGGAGGTGAAATTGCGCAGTGATGTCGTCATCAACCGCACAAGACGGTCAAAGACGATTTCAAGCATAGGCAGGCGTTCATACGACACCAGTGCCGAATTGATGATGGCGCGAATGCCGGTGCGTTCTGAGCTTTCCTCGTCGGCGAGGTCAAATCCCAGCAGGCTGTCGATTTCATCCTGATTGAGGATGCGCTCTGATCCGATGCCCTCTATCTGGTCTGCAGAGGCCATGGCTTCAGCCATGGCGGCGGCCATGGGGTCATTGTCGAGCGCGTTGTTTTCGTCGGCCATTTAGTCTCCACCGATCCGTCAGGTGATCAGCATTTCCTCGATCAGAACGGCGTTGATCTTTGCGGGGGCGATCACAAGATTCACCCGACGCAAGATTTCCATTCGGATCTGATAGTTGCCCTGACTTCCCGCCAGATCCTCCGGGCGCAGTTCACGCAGGAAGGTCTGGAGCATGTCGGTCAGGCGCGGCATGTTCGGCTCGATGGACTCGGCGACGGATTCGTCTTTCAACTCCAGAGCCAGTTTCAGTTTCAGATAGGCTGGGCGTCCGTCAGCGGTCTGAATATTGGCCACCAGATCAGGCATGGCGTAATAGGCCACGCCGTCGGGACCCTCCGTGATCGGATTAGGCCCCTTGTCCTTGCCTTCCTTGCCGCCCTTTTTTTCTTCCTTCTTGGGCTTTTCCTTCGCCTTGGCGTCTGCGGGCTTGTCGTGGCCGCCGGTCAGGATCAGCGCAGCCGTCACACCGCCGCCAATGAGGACGAGCGCGGCGACGCCTGCGGCGATGAACAGCATCAGCGGCGGCTTCTTC
>CAIOJR010000081.1 GCA_903858685.1 uncultured Caulobacterales bacterium
CTTGGCCAGCCGCTCGATCTTGGCTGATTGTTCGGGCGCGATCAGGCTGGACCCCGGCGCAAAGGCGAGCAGGCCCAACTCCTCTCCGCCTCCGCCGCCGACCAGCTTGCCCAGAAGCGTGAAGGGCGCGGCGGCGATCTTCTCGAATACATTGCCCACCACCTTCCAGATCACAGGCCAGATCTTGAATGTCGGATCATCCAGGGAGCCGGAAATATCGATCGGCAGATCGATGACGCCATTCCTGTCCTTCAAAAGGGCGATGATCAGCTTGACCGGCAGCTTGACCTGGTCGGCGCTGTCCACCTTGTCGCCCAGTTGCAATTGATCAATCACCACATGGTGCGTGGCGTCGAGTTTCTGGTGATCAATCAGATAGTGCAGATCGATCGACAGCTTGCCCTTGTCGATGCGGTAGCCCGCAAACTTGCCCGAATAGGGGGAAAAGGTTGTCAGCTCCATATTGTGGAAGCTCATGCCAATGTCGGTGAAGGTGGTCGCAGCCAGGAAATTGGCGCGACCTTTGATGGTCACCGGCGCATAGGGGCCGACATCGCCGACCAGATCAACGTCCGACCGGGCGTCCGGCGCGGAGGAAACACCGCGGATCGACCCGTTGAGCGCCTCTATCCCCGCCGAAAAATGCGGCGTGACCGTCAGGTCGGTAAAATCCATGCGGCCATTGTCGACCGCGATCTGGCTGATCGTCAGGGGAAAAGGCAGGCCCGTCGTCGCGGGCCGGGCCAATGACCTGGTCGCCCTGCCCAGCGCCGCCTTGTCGAATTTGATCTTTGAAAAGTCGAGCGAGGCTGTCCCCGCGTGTGGGCTGGCCGCAGCCGTCTCCATCACGGCGCGGACATTGACGACATAATTTGTCTCAAGCACAACGCGCGCATAGGCGCCCGAGGCGGTGACCTTCTTGATCTTTACCGATAGGGGCCTGGAGGACACGTCCAGACCGTCGATCGACAGGGCGTCCCAGGTCACAAGATCCTGCTTCAGATCGGGATCGGCCGTCTTGAGGTCGTCAATCTCCACCCCGCCGCGAAAGACCATGGCGCCATTGCCCGCCAGACTAAGCCGGCCCTTGCCGGACACATCGCCCCCCTTGATCCGGACGCGGGCGCTTTCGTTGATATAGGGCTGAAACCTTGCAATCTGCAGGCTGTCCACCGCCACGGCCAGGTCAGCGACCACCGCCGCGCCCGGCTTGTCAGACAGCGTGATCTGACCTTCGCCGCCAAGGGTTGCGCCATCGTCGAGCACGGCGCTGGCCTTTACATTGACCGGTTTTTTGAAGGGCAAGGCGGCGCCCAGGATTTCCAGACGAACGGGCGTAGCGCTGATTTCAACCGGAAGGCTCGGCGTCCGGTCGGTAAAGTCGATCCGGGCGTCAGACAGCACGATATCCGGCGCCTCCACCGTCCAGACAGGCTCCTGAACGGCCTTGGGATCGGTCGGCGGTGCAAGCCGGGCAAGGTTCAGGCCGTGACGGTCCATCGACGCCGTCACCCCGGCTCCCGCCACCTCCAGCCGGGTGATCGAGACGTCCCGTCGGCGCAGGTCAAGCGATGCGCCTGACGCGGTAAGACGGGACAGGTTGAGCATATCGGCCGCGCCTTGCTTGGCGCCCACGGCGATGTCGGAGAGGGTCACGCGCTCCACCGCCAATTTCACATCCGGCTGGGCGTCCACCAGCGAAAAGACATAGGTCCCGACCAGGTCGATCCGGCCGCCTTGCGTGCTGACGGGCAGATCCAGAGCCAGGGTCTTTTTCAGCGCATCGACATTGACGCCGCCCAGCTCAATCCGCCCGGAGGATTGCACTGGCGACAGGCCCATAACGCCGCGCCACTTCAGGCTTTCACCCAGGTCCGTTCTGGCGCTGAGCGAGACCGCAGCGCCATCGGCTCTGGTGGAAAAATCACGAAGCCTGAAGCTGATGGCCTGAAGGCTGCGGGTCAGGGCGTCCTTGCGCTTGAGATCGACGAACGCGACCGCGCCGCCGTCCAGCGCAAAGCTTGCAATGTTCAAAGTGAACGATTTCTGCGGCCTTGCCGGCTTCGTCCCGGGGACCGGCGCAAGGTCTGCAAGATTAATTCGGCCATCAGCGCGTTGCACGACACGGATCCTGGGCCGGTCCAGAACCACGTCCCTCAGCGACAGTTCGCCACGGAGCAGGGATGCCGCGTCAAGGCTCAGCGTCAGGCGCGAAAAGTCGATCATCGGCGCGCCATCGGCGTCCGGCAGGGCGAAGCCGTCGATCTCCAATTTCAGCGTGAAGGGATTTAGGCGCACCCGATCAAGGCGCGCGGAGCGACGCCAGGTCTTTTGTATGTAGCTCAGCGCCTGATCCTTGATGATCGTTGGCGCTGCATAAAAACCAAAGGCGGCGAACGCTCCGACGAACAATGCCACGGCAAGCACAGCCAGACCCAAACGCCTCAGCCAGCCTGAACCCGCCTTGTGGCCGGAGCTTGCTTCGTACGTCATGCCCATCATCCCCGCAAATCAGAGCCCACCCTCCCTGTTTCTATAACCGGGCTCCATGACAGGGGAGAGGAATATGGCGCAGATCCGCGATGTCATCCGACTTTTGGGTCGCCTCTCGGACATGGCCCGTCGGTGGAAGTTGTTTGACGCGCCGTTCCGCGCTTTGGATTAAGCTCTGCAGACGCCTGAATGTCAGGCGGCGAAGATGATCGTCTCCGATTCGGAGCGGTCGCTGATTAGGTTCGCCAGTTCCGCAATCAAATCCGATGCCTGAATAGGCTTTGCGATGACAGCGTCAGCGCCGGCTTCCATATAGGTCGCAATGCGCTCTGGCATGAGATCGGCAGTCAGCATGACGATCGGCGTTCTTGGGCGACACAGCGCGCACTCCTGAGCCCGGATTTCGCGGGTCGCGGTGACGCCGTCCATTTCCGGCATGTGGACATCCATCAGAATGACGTCCCATTCCGCCTCCATCCACGAATCCACCGCCAGCCGTCCGTTCTCCACGACAGTCGGATCAAGCCCTACGCCGCCCAAAAGCGTGCGCAGCACGATCTGGTTGATGGCGTTGTCCTCTGCGGCCAGGATGCGGACATCGCAAAGCTCGGCCACAGGCTCCATAGGCGAAGGGCGGATGTCCGGCGCGCGCGGGTCGGAACGGCGGCGTTCCGTTTGGACGCGCCTCAGGTCAACCGTGAACGAAAAACAGGATCCGACGCCGGGCGTGCTTTCGACGCTCAGGTCCCCGCCCATCCGCTGCACAAGCTCTCGCGAGACCGCCAGCCCCAGCCCCGTTCCGCCAAAGCGACGCGTGATCGAGGTGTCCCCTTGTGAAAATGGCGTGAAGAGACGCTGAACCACGTCGCCGCCTATCCCTATGCCCGTATCCGAAACGCGGAAGCGAAGTCGGCTTTCGCAGAGGTCGACCTTGATGCTGACCTCGCCGGAGCTGGTGAACTTCAATGCATTCGACAACAGGTTGGATAGCACCTGCCTGATGCGCGTAGGATCGCCATAGAAGGCCGCATCCGCCTCAGGCGCAATTTCCGCCTTGATGGCAAGGCCCTTGTTTTTCGCGATCTCAAGGAACATGCGGTATTCGCCTTCAATCAATTCTCGAATATCGAAGGCGATATTTTCTAACTCAATCTTGTTGGCTTCGATTTTTGACAGATCAAGAATGTCATTCAAGATGGAAAGCAAAGTCGTGCCGGAGTGGCGAATGACTTCCAGGCGTTCCAGTTGAGCGGGCGTTAACGGCTCCATCTCCATCGCCTGCGCCATTCCGAGAACGCCATTCAGCGGCGTGCGTATTTCGTGACTCATCCTGGCCAGGAATGCGCTTTTCGCCTGATTGGCGACTTGAGCCTGTTCCAGGGCATGCGCCAGCGAGCCCGTCGCACTCTGTTGCTGGTCCCGGATAACCGTGGCCCGGCTCCATATCTTGACCGATGTCAGGCTCAGCAATGCGCACCCGAATCCGACCATCGTGATGACGCTGGGTGGCGCATGGGCGCGCCATACCAGACATGGCAAGATGGCTGAATAGATCAGATAGGGAGCAATAGACGCTCTAAACGCCAACCGAAATCCTGTCGTCGTTATAACAGTGTTGAGCATACCGCCAGCAAGCACAAGGCTCGCATAACCAATACCCCAGGCCCCCACATAAAAGAACTCTATCACTCCAATGGAGCCAAATACGACACCATTCGCCACCATGATCGCCAGGAAGGCAATATTTGAATCACGGCTGTTCAAATTTCTGAAAATAGGGCTTTTCGTGAAAAACAGCTTGAGTTCGAAAAGCTGAAGAACGCCGTAGCAGAGCGCCCACCCTGCAGCAATCTTGGGGCCCAATGACGGAACAGCGCAGACGATCATGAGCCCTGCGGCAAGCACCCTTGTCACAAGTTCCTGACGTCGCGCCTCAAGCATCGGCGTCAGATTTTCGGAAGGGTGGACCTGAATCTGCACGATTGAAGACTCCGCGGAACAGCAGGTTCTCCGAAAATATTTAAATTAGACATAACTAGCGGGGCTTATAAAGCTCGCCAATGCTGCAAGTCTTTGAACACCGATCGGTACTCACCCGCGCCCGCATTTTTGAACAAGATACGCAAAACTGCGGTTCCCGATGCTCAAGACGTCACAGAACCGGCCGGTCGGAATGAGTTCACGACCTCTGGCGTCAGGAAACGAGCGGGCGTCCCGCGCATTCAGCGATCGCCCCCAGGAGATGTTCAATATTTACCGGCTTGGCAATCACGCCGTCTATGTCCAGGCTTGAATAGGCGTCGAGCTGATGTTGCATGGCGTTCGCGGTGAACGCCAATATGGGTGTTCTGTGGTGGGCGTGTGAAACTTCCCATTCCCTGATCTGACCTATGGCCGCAGGCCCATCCATGACCGGCATGAGCATGTCCATGAGCACCAGATCAAAGGGGGCGAGTTTGAAAGCCTCGACGGCCTGCAGGCCATCTGACACCAACTGCAGGTCGAAGTCTTCGCTGTCCAGAATGGCCGCCAGGACCTGCTGATTTACCGGATTGTCTTCCGCAGCCAGAATACGCAAACCCTTCGGGATCGACTCGCCGATCGCTTGCCTGCCCGCCCCGATGGCCGCGACCGATGGTTCCACGGCACGCGGAAGCGGGATGCTCAAGGCGAAAGTCGAACCCGCTCCAGGCTCGCTATCGACCATGATCACGCCATCCATCAGCTCTGCCAGGTGGCCGCTGATCGCCAAGCCAAGCCCTGTCCCCCCAAACAGTCTGGTCGTTGAACTATCCGCCTGTGAAAAGCGCTGAAAGAGGTTTTGCTGATGGTCCTGGGAAATCCCAATTCCTGTGTCGGAGACTGCAAACACGACATGGTCGCCGCGCAGGATGACGGCGAAATTGACACCGCCGACATGGGTGAATTTCATGGCGTTGGAAATCAGGTTGTTCAAAATTTGCCGAATCCGGACTTCGTCCCCGACATAGACGCCATGTGCGTCCGACGCGATTGACAGGGAATAGGCCAACCCCTTCCGGTCCGCCAGGGCGCGAAATGCGTTGAAGGAATCTCTCACCAGTCGATCCATCTCGAAATCATTTGGGGAGAGCGTGATCTTGCCCGCCTCGATCTTCGCAAAGTCCAGAATGTCATTCAGGATCGCGAGCAGTCCCCGCCCGGATTCCTGCACAATGCGAAGCTGACCGATGCTTTTCGGGTCCTTAGTATGTGTGATGAGGACTTCCGTCATGCCAAGAATGCCGTTCAAGGGTGTGCGGATTTCATGGCTGATATTGGCGATAAAGTCCGATTTGGCGCGACTGGCGGCCAAAGCCTCCGCGCGCGCCTGCTTGGCGCTGCGGTTTAGCCGCGTCAGGCGAACGGCGTCGCGATTACGCTCTCCCAGGGCGTTGTTCGAGGGTAACGCCGCCAGCAGGAGCGAGACCAGGAATGGCTGCAACGCCTCCTGCCCCGCCACAAGCCCAGATCCGCCAATGGTTACAAACGGGCCCAGGCCGTGGGCCGTAAAGGCGGATGCGACCACCGACATGGCCAGGATGTTCATCAGGACCAGCGGAGGTCCCGCCCGGAAGGCCGTCAGAATAAGGACAGGGAAACAGAACAGGAAATTCGAACTGTTGGGCTGGCTGAACGCCCAGCAAGCGCAGACAATGGCGCTGCTCGCAAGCAGAAGGGTCTCCGGCAGCGACCTTGCGAAATAGTTCGCATTGGAACGAAAGCGCGTCGCGAACAGAACGGCGGGAGTCGAAATCAAAAGGCCGATGGTGTCCGACAGGGCCCACTGCTTCCATTCATTGAATATGGAACTATATCCGGCCGTAATCCCGTTGAAAAACTCACCTATTCCCGCTTCCGATACAGACGCCAGAAAAGCGCACAAGGCAAAGGCAGCGAATCTCTTGAGGCGTGAGAGGTCGATTGCGGCGCCACAAAACCGTTTCGTCAATATTGCGGTGACGAGGCTCACTTCTATATTGAGCACTGAGTAGAGAAAATTTTGAAACGGTGTATAGTTGAAAAAACTGTTCAACGATACGTTCAGCAGGAAACACGCGACAGAAACGGCCAGCCCATATCGACGCGGCAGCACCAGCCAAGCCACCACGAGTGCGCCGTTTGAAGGCCAGAACCCAACATTTCCCTGCGCGTCAGTGCACCCAAAGCGAGCGAAAAACGTAAGTAATGCAGAGGTTGCGGTCAGGCTTAAAGCCGTTTTCCAACCTCGCTCGCCCTCCCCGAAACGGGGCGGAATCCATCTGGAATACAACATCGCCCCCAAACAGCTTCAGCGCGCCTGAAAAATGCTCACCTGGTTAGTCATAACAAATCTGTATTGATTTTTGACTTAAATAGTGTGCGCCTTTGGGATGGATGTCGCCGCCTGCCGCTGTGACCGACCGGGAGGATCAAATTTGGCTGAGCGCCAGGTCGATCAGTCTTTCTTCAGGCGCCGTCAGGGCTGATCTGTGGCCCGCCGGTCGGCCGGTTTCGCGCATCCCGTTCAGAGCATAGACCAAGGTCCGGCCGGTGACGCGATTCCAGAATAGGCCGGTCATCCAGCCATA
>CAIOJR010000082.1 GCA_903858685.1 uncultured Caulobacterales bacterium
ATCGACTTCAACAACAATCCCACGGTTCAGGACGTGTGGAACAGCACGCCCGCCTGGGGTTTTCCGTACAGCTCATCCGGACTGGCGCCCTCCCCGGTCGCCTCAACCCTGATTGACGGTGGATTGGCGCATCAGGTTGCGGGCGGCGGGGCCTATCTGCTCTGGGACGACACGCTCTATCTGGAGGGCTCGGCCTATCTGCCGCTCAATCGGCAACTGGCGGGTCGCCTTGGGGCGGGAACGGGCGTGACGACGGACCGCTACAGCGGCGTCCTACCCTATTGGCGCGCCGCCGTTCTCCACGACATCGGCGTGACCCAGACCGTACAGGTCGGCGCCTTTGGCATCCATGGCGACCGCTATCCCGGCGGCGACGTTTCCGCCGGAACCGACACCATCAATGACTGGGCCGTCGACGCGACCTACCAATATATCGGCAAGCTCAATGTGATCTCGGCCCATGCGGTTCTGCTTCATGAAGATCAGGACCTGAAGGCCTCGTCCATCCTTTTGGGGACCAATCCGAAGGATCGCCTGAACACCGCGCGCGCTGACCTGACCTATAGCTACAACGACACCTGGACGCCCTCGGTGCAGGCCTTCCGCACCACCGGAACCAATGACGCGGCCCAGTATGGCCCAGGCGCCAACACCCAGGGCTATGTGGTGGAACTGGCCTATGTGCCATGGGGCAAGCCCAACTCGCCGCTCTATTGGCTGAATGCGCGGGTCGGCCTGCAATACGTGGCCTATTCAGAGTTCAACGGCGACCGACAACACGCCAGCGACAACAACACACTCTATGCAAATCTGTGGATTGCTCTGGCGCCATTCGGTTCGCTGGTTCACCGCTGACATTTCCCCCTTCAAGACCTGAGGACCTTGCCATGAAAATCAAATATATCGCCGCTCTGTCCGTTCTGGCCCTGGCCATGCCCGCCCTGGCCGCCGATCTGGCCGTCTCCCAGTCCAACCAGACCTTTTCCTCCGCCAGCCTGAGCGTTCACGCCGGAGACAAGGTCGAGTTCAAGAACGCCGACACCGTGACCCACAACATCACGGTCAAGGGCGGGGAAGGCGACGCCGACGATCTGGGCCTGCAAAAGCCGGGCACGACCGTCAGCTACAAATTTGACGCCAAGGGCGTCTATCGCATCGTGTGCAGCATCCATCCCCGCATGAAGATGACCGTCACGGCGCAGTAGGCCGCAACGACATTTTTTCCGGCGACTCGTCATCATCGCGCCGCCGGCCATATTGCGACCGCATGCGGGCGGCGAGAGGGGGCGAAGACCATGAAAAGCGTCTCTGACAGACGACATGTGCGCGCCTGGCGCGGCGCTGTGATCTTCTGCGCCGTGTCGGTCGCCTCCGCCGCAATGGGACAGGAAGCCACCGGCGATTTCCGCGCCCTGCCTGTCGTGTCCAGTCAACATGGCGTGCTTGAAACCACCCTGGTGGCTGAGCAGAAGGAGGTCGTGGTCGATGGGGTGAAAATCCCGGCCTATGTCTTCAACGGCGAATATGGCGGCCCGGTGCTGAGGCTAAGACCTGGCGACACGTTGAAACTGCATCTGGTCAACCACATCGATCAGGTCATCAACCTGCACTTCCACGGCTCCCACGCCTCCCCGCTCGCCAATAGCGATAATGTCCATATCGCGGTCGAGCCGGGAAAGAGCTTCGATTATCTGGTCAAGACTCCGCTGAGCCAACCGCCCGGCCTCTACTGGTACCACACCCATATTCATGGCTCGGCTGAGTCCCTGACCAGCCGCGGCCTCAGCGGCGCCATGATTATCGAGGGTCTGGAAGACCGGGTTCCCCAGGCGAAAGGACTGCGTCAGCGCCTGCTGGTCGTTAAAAGCTACGCCGCCGAGGCGGGCGATGATCCCGACCTGAAGCGCCTGCACGGCGTCGTTCAGTCCATCAATGGCCAGGGCCATGCCGACGTGACCGCCGCCGCCGGTTCCACCGAGCTTTGGCGCATCTCCAACCAGAGCCCCAATGACTATATCCACCTCTCCATCAAGGGACTGAAGTTCCGCATCGTTGCGCTGGACGGCGCGGCGACCGGGAATGACCTGCCCGTGGACAAGGTGGATGTCGGTCCCGCCATGCGGATGGAGCTTCTGGTCGATATGCCCGCAGCGGGTGATTATCCGCTCATGTCCGGCTCGACCCTGACCGGCCTTGGCCGCAACATGAAAACCAGTCGCGAACTGGCGGTGGTCCATGTCACCGGAGAAGGGGCGCCCCGCGAGACGCCCGTCCAGACGCGCGCCATGACAACGCCAGATCTGCGTCAGGCCAGGCTGACCGCCAGTCGCACCCTCGTCTTCGGCCAGAAGCCGGGCGAAGAGGTCTATACGATCAACGGCCTCGTCTTTGACCATATGCGCACCGACCTGCGCATTCCCCTCGGCTCAACCGAAGAATGGACCATCCGCAACGATACGGACGACATGCACTCGTTCCATATCCATCAGGTCCATTTTCAGGTGGTCTCGATCAATGGCGAGCCCCAACCCTTTGACCGCATGCTGGACACGGTGCGCCTGCCGGAACGAGGCTATGTGGTGGTGCGCATCGCCTTTACCGATCCCCTGATCGTCGGGCGCTTCATGCTGCACTGCCATGTCCTCAAGCACGAGGACCGCGGCATGATGCAGATGGTGGAGGTCTATGATCCGAAGACGCCCGCCATGCCCCATCCCATGGCGCCCCATCCCATGGCGCCCGGCATGGTCATGGGACCTCACGATCACATGGCCCCCTGACACCGGCGTCCGCGCCCTACTTGGCGGCGACCGTAACCTTCATCTTCATGCGGGGATGGATGGAGCAGGTGATGGTGTAGAGCCCCACCGAGGCGAAACTCAGATTGACGCTTTCACCCGGCTTGGTCACGCCCATATCGGTGCTGGTTCCGTCCGGCGCGTTCTGATGCAGATTGTGGTTCACATCATCGGCATTGACATAGGCCACCTTGGCGCCAGCAGACACCGTAAGGGATGTCGGCTCAAAGGCCTGCTTGATCTGCAAGACCTGCTCGTCGTCCGCCCGCGCCGGAGCGCTCGCCAGAAGAATGATCGTCCCGACCATAAGAAAGATGCGCTTCAACTGTACTGCTCCACTGCGCCGCTCTGGCCTGAAACCGTATGTCGGCGACGCATTATCTAAAGCGACCAGAATCAATGTTAGCCTAATTCCACTGCCTTTTAAATGAGCAGTGGAACTGGGTTCCAAGGCATAGCAGGTGATTATATCCGAATTAAGCATTGGAGAGGCACAATAGGTTCGAAACAAGTGTGCGGAAGTGTTTCGGCGCGTCAACCGGCAAGCTTCTGATTCAGCTCAAGCACCCATATGGTCAAAGTCCAAGCGTAACTCAGTAAATTGTTATATTTTCACGCTCGAACACATCAGAGACATGATCCGATGAGCCGAAAATTTTCAATCGACATCCGGACGAAAATCATCGCCTCCTGCGCAATGCTGTTCATATGCGTCGCATTGTTCTGCGGCTCGGTCATCCTGATGAGCGGCAAGCTCGGCGATATGGCGCTCGGCCTCTATGACAACGCCTTTGTCGGCGTGAACTATGCCTACAAGGTCCAGATCGCCTTTGTCCGGCTGGAAGGACAGCACACCAACGCCGATGTGCCGCTGACCTCTGACGACGACAAATCCGCGATCGCGGCCATGCTGAACAATCTTGATGTGGCTAATGAACGCGCCACCTCCGAGCGGGAGCGCGAGGGCGTGGCGGATGCGCGCAAGGCCCTGAACGCCCTGATGGACAACAGCGCCGGCGCCGAGCACATCACCCTGTCGGCGGTCGACAAGCGCCTGAAGCACCTGACGGGCCGCTTCGCTGACGACGCCTTTGAAAAGCGCAATGACGCCGAGGTCGCCATTGACCATCTGCGCAAGATCTTGCTGGCCATGTCGGCCGCCGCCGTGATCGGCGCCGCCTGTCTGGCCTGGTTCCTGATCTCGGCCGTCATCACCCCGGTTCGGCAGGTCATCCGCCTGATTCAGGAATCCGCCGCCAAGGGCTTCCACCCCCACCCCAAACTCACCTCGCGACGCGATGAAATCGGTCAGATGGTGGCCGCCCTCGGCGCCCAGCAGGAAGCGGCCAAAGCCCTCGAAGCGCTTCGCCAGCAACAGGCCGAAGCCCAGGACGCCGCGGAACGGGAGCGGGTGGCGCGCTACAGCGAGCAACAGGCCACGACAGAGCAACAGCTCAAGGTCGTCAGCCGCCTGTCTGAAGGCCTCAGCCGTCTCGCCTCACGCGATCTGGCCTTCCAGATTGCCGAGCCGTTTGACGGAGAATATGAGCGCTTGCGGCAAGACTTTAATGATGCTGTGAACCAGCTTCAGGTCGCCCTTCTGGACGTGGTCAGCACGGCGGGCGGCTTTGCCGGGGCCTCGGAAGAGATCCGCCGCTCCACCGAGGATCTGGCCAGCCGAACAGAGCAACAGTCCGCGTCCCTGCGCGAAACGACCGCCGCCATGGATCAGATCTCCATCGCCGTGAGGCAGACCGCAGACAATGCCGCGGATGCGGTCAAGGTCGTCCTGACGGCCCGGAAGGACGCGGAGGCCTCCGCCATCGTCATGCGCGATGCGTCTGCGGCCATGAAGGACATCGACCAGTCCGCGCACCAGATCAGCCAGATCATCACCGTCATTGACGAAATCGCCTTCCAGACCAACCTTCTCGCCCTGAACGCGGGGGTCGAGGCCGCCCGCGCGGGCGACGCCGGACGCGGCTTCGCCGTTGTCGCGTCGGAAGTGCGCGCCCTGTCGCAACGCTCCGCCGCCGCCGCCCAGGAGATCAGCAGCCTCATCCAGCGCTCCAATAATCAGGTCAAGGTCGGCGTCGGCCTGGTCGATGACACCGCCCGCGTGCTGGGCGCCATCGTGACGCGCGTCGGCGAATCCGCGTCCTGCATCACCGCCATCGCCGCCACGGCGCGCGATCAGTCCAACAGCTTCGAAATGGTGACCCGATCGGTTGGGGAAATGGATCGACTGACCCAACAGAATGCGGACATGGTGGAGAAGGTCAGCGCCTCTGCGCGCGAACTGGCGTCGGAGGCCGCCGCCGTGCTGGACGTGGTGGAGGGCTTCAACCTGACCGACGAGGGCCAAGGCGCGGCGCGCCAGAGCCCGACAAGGCTGGTGGGCTAAAGCCAGACAAGCGTGGCCCAGATGGCACAATATGTGATCAAATAGTCAGCACTCGTCCGCACTGAACATTCTGGGACCACTTAATCAGCGACCGCATTCGCGGAATGCGGTACGCCGCGCGCAATCGCCTTGTGGCGATTTCATGACAATCGGGATGCTGAGACCGCCCTGCTGACGCAGCGGCCGGCCGATACTATTTCCCGCCGAACCGAACGAGGTCCTCAATGCAACGCAGCGCCGTCTCCCCCGCTGGCCATGGCCGCTCCCTGCTGAACGCCCGGCGCGCCCTGCTGCTGGGGGCGTCCATCTTGACGTTGAGCGTCTGCGCGACGCCGAACCTGGCTCTGGCCGATGAGGCGGCCCCGCCCGCCGCCGCGCCCGCAGACCTGGCCGAAGTGGTGGTGAACGGCATCCCCTACAAGGAAACCGTTCTTCCGACCCGCCTGTCGTCAAGTTCCGCGCTCGGCCTTGACCTGAACGTGATGGACACGCCGCGCAACACCACCTTGCTGTCCACGACCCAGCTGGAAACGCTGAACATCAAGGATCCGCGCGCCTTTTCATATCTGACCGCGTCGAGCTATTCCGACAGCTCGTTCGGCACGCCCAATATTCCACGCATCCGGGGACAATATGCTGACGTTTTCTTCAATGGCATGCGCTCCAGCCTGACTGAAAACGGCTATGGCGTGCCCCCGAACTTTGACGATTTCGACAATATTTCCATCACCAAGGGCCCTGCCAGCGTCATCGACGGACCTGGCGCCGGAGTCGGCGGCGAGGTGGACTTCATCACCAAGGTGGCCAAGCTGAACAAGTCCTCCACCACCGTGGCGGCCTCGCTCGATTCGGTCAGCAACCGGCGCCTTTCAATCGATTCGTCCATGGTTATCACCCCCGGCGTTCTGGCGGTGCGGATTGACTATGCGGGCGAGAACAGCGGCAGCTATTTCCCCAGCCACAACTCGGTGATCAACTCGGTTTACGCCAATGTCCACTGGCGTCCGAACGACAACTACGAAGCCAATTTCAACGCCGAGGTCGAGATCGGCGCCTATACCGAAAACGTCGGCGTCAACCGCGTGACTCAGGCCCTGATCAATAGCGGCCTGTATACACAAGGCGTGCCGATCGGAACGCCGACCGTGCCGGGCAACCCCTATTCACTGGTCCAGTCCTTTGGCACCCAGGTCTTGCTGACGACCACCGTTCCACTCAGCATCAAGACCACCATCGACCAGGCGCCGGGCACGACGACCAACGGCAACAAGTTCATGGCGCAATATGTTCAAACCTATTTCTTCAATGACAAGATCAGTGTCGAGAACAACACCTTCTGGAACTATCAGGACAGCGAAAATCAGGAGGCCTATTATTACGCCGACGCCTCACGGGGGTCCTATTCGATTGAAAACCGCACCCTGGTGAAGGACAAGTCAGCCCTGCCCTTCGGCTTCTTCGGCGCCAAGTCGACGCCAAACGAGGCCGTTCTGGGCGCAACCGTTCGCTTCGCCCACGTCAACTATATCAGCAATTACAACAACGAAACGCCTGCGGTCTTCGATCTGACCGGCAATCCGAAGACCTGGATCTATCCGGTCGGCAACCTCACGCCCGACCAGACGGATTCCTATTTTTACAAGTCCGCGTTCGGCCACACCCTTTCCGGCACGCCGGGACGCGACTTCGTCAATGGCGGCAATACGGGCGTTTCAAACCTGATCGACGTCGGGATATTCTTCCAGGACCGCATGGAAATCAGCCCGGAACTGAGCGTCCTGTTCGGGACGCGTCTGGACGCTGAAAAAGTCCGCGCCCACGACCCCTTCCCCTGCATCGAAGCGCCCTTCACCTGCGTGACGAGTCTGCCGGCTTCGCACTCCACGGGCACCTACGGTCTGGGCAACGCCAATTTCAGCACCGTCTATCGTCCGCAAAGCTGGGTGTCGGGTTACCTGACCTTCGATTTCAATCAGTCGCCTGCGCCCAACGGCGGTGAAGGCGGCATCAACGCCTATGGTCAGGTTCCCGACCACAACCTCATGCGATCCACCAGCTACCTTTATGAGGCGGGTCTGAAGTTCAATCTTCTGGACAACAAGCTGTTCGCCAGCACCGCGGTATTCGACCAGAAGCGCTCCGTCCCGATTGGCAATGGGGGAACAGAGCTGTCCCGCGCCAATATCCGCGGCGTCGAAATCGAGTTGAACTATCAACCGACACGGAACTTCTTCGCCACCGCCTCCTATTCCTATATTGAGACGACGCTCAGCCAGGCGGCGGGCTTCTATAATTTCCCGGCCTATTCGGGCGTTCAGTATCCGGGAATGCCGTACAACTTCATAGACGGCGCCGGTACGGGCGTTGTCTGGGCGGGGCATCAGAAGTTCACCGATCCGGGCGTGCCGGACCATGTGTTCAACGTTCTGGGCAACTATAAGTTCGAGAACGGATTCGGCATCCGCTCTGGCGTCCAGGTCACCGGACCGATCTCCACCAGCCAGTCCGGCCAGATCGATCTGGCGGCCTCGTCGAACATCCCGCAAGCGATCATCAAAAATGGCGGATTCTTCAAGTCTCCGGTCATTCCGTGGCAATATACCTGGAACGCCAGCGTCTTCTATGAATGGGACCGCTACACGGCCACCCTGTCCGTCTATAATCTGACCGACCAGAAGAACTGGCAGTCCTCGCCCAACTTCTACGGAAACGACTTCCTCGTGCGCAACGATCCGCGCACGTTCGAAGTGCGCGTGACCGCAAAGTACTAGAGCCCCTTCCGACGAAGCGCACACCGGTTCGTCGCAGAGTTTGCTTTGATTACACGGGGTTATGAGCAAAATCCGATCCAGTCAGATCGGATTTTGCTCCGGGACAGGATCTCGATGAACGGGGGCTGACCATTGCGCTCCGTCCCCGTTCAGAGAGGCCGATCTAAGGTGTTCCTACGATCCGACGTCGCCAATAGGGGCTGTCGCCGAACCGGGAGAGACCACCATGACCCTCAAGACCGTGTTTCTGTCCGTGCTCGCAGTGGCTGCTGTGAGCCTGCCCGCCGCCGCCATGGCGCATGACTTCGGCTATCGTCACGATGATGGTCGTCATTTCGGCGAGCGGCGCGAAGCCTATCGTCCCGTCGAATATGGGTGGCGCGAACATCGCGGATTTGGCGACGGACGCTTCGAACACCATCGCCAGAGCTATCGCCGGTTCTGATTGAATGGCAAAAGGCGCGGGCCAAACCTCATCCCCCCAGGAAGCCCGCGCCCCATGGCGACTGAAAAGCCCAATCTTTTTCTGCTCGCATCCAGTCTATTGGCTGGGTGCGTGCTGGCCGGCGTCGCCTATGCAGCCGTCATGTCGCGCTCGGACAGCCTTTTGACCGCACGCCGTCCGTTGCCCCCAAGCGCCGTCACCGCCACGACCGACCCCGCCGTCATCGCCAGGGGCGCGCACCTGATCTCGATCATGGGCTGCACCACCTGCCACGGCGCCGATCTGGCGGGCGGACACCTCAATGTGGTCGGCGCCCCCTATGACCCGCCCAACCTGTCGCGCCGTATAGGGCGGATGTCTGACGCAGAGCTGGATCGCGCCGTGCGCGGCGGCCTGAAGCCTGACGGAACAACCGAAGTCGCCATGCCCTCGCACAGCTATGTGACGCTGAGCAACGACGAGGCGCGCAGCATTGTCAGCGATCTGCGAACCGTTGCGCCCAAGGGCTCCGACGCGCCAGACCCGGCGCCGGGGTTCCTCCTGCGGGCCTATCTCTCATTGGGCTTCTTCAAGACCGAAGCCGCTGAACTCGCCTCCGCACGTCCGCCCCTCGATGCGGGTGACAAGGTTGAGGCGGGCCGTCATCTGGCCGCCATATCCTGCGGGCGCTGTCATGGCGCAGACCTTGGCGGAATCAAGGGCATGGGACCGGACATGACGGTGCGCGGCTATTATAACCGCCAGCAGTTTTTCGCCCTGATGCGCAAGGGTGAGATGATCGCCGAAGGCAATACCGAACTCATGGCGCAGGCCTCCAAGTCGACCTTTGTCAACTTTTCCGATGCGGAGATTGATCAGATTTACGCCTATCTGAATGCCCGTGACCGGATACTGGCCGCCAAACCGCCGCAGCATTGACGCCAGTGCGACACGATCTGCTAGGCTGTTCTTCCTGCACGGGGCGTCACCAGATTCGAGACAAGTCAGATGAGCCAGACCCCCCTTCCGCCCTGCCCTGTTTGCAGCGGCGCCTGCGAACTGCACGACGTCGTCGACTTCAACAAGTGCTGTGAAGAGGCGCGCGGCCTGTTCCTGCCAAAGCTTGGCGTTCCAATCTATTACGCGCTGTGTGACCATTGCGGCTTTTGTTTTGCGCCTGAACTCTATCAATGGTCGCTCAAGGATTTTTCAGACCACATTTACAACGCCGACTATGAAGCAATAGATCCAGACTATCTGGAGCTACGCCCCAAGGGCAACGCCGCGATGATCGCCGCCAATTTCGGCGCCCATGCCCAGTCTATTCGGCATCTGGACTTTGGCGGCGGGAACGGCATGTTGTCAGAACTTCTGGCCGGGCATGGCTTTTCGTCGCAATCCTATGACCCGTTCGTCAATCCCGACACCAATCCTCATGCCCTGGGCCCGTTTGACCTGATCACCGCGTTCGAGGTGTTCGAGCATGTCCCCGATGTCAACGCATTGATGATCAGTCTCAGCCTTTCGCGCGCGCAATCCGGAGTGATCCTGTTTTCCACGACCATATCTGACGGCCACATCGAAAAAGGCCGACGCTTGGACTGGTGGTACGCCTCCCCGCGCAACGGCCATATCAGCCTGTTTTCGAAGGCAAGTCTTGGGCTTCTGGCGCAGAAATTCGACCTTAAATTCGGCAGCTTCAATGATTATCAGCACGCCATGTGGAGCGAGCCGCCGCCTTGGGCGGCGTCGCTATTCAACTAGGAAGATGCAGGGGCGCCGCTCCGTCAATGTTTACGCCGCACAGCACTTGGGCCAGACTGGTCTCCACACAGCTCAATGCACTGGACCAGACCTATGAAGCGCGTCGCCATCGTCTCCCCTATCCGCACGCCGGTCGGCAAGTTTCAGGGCAGTCTGGCCAGCATGACGGCTGGCGATCTGGGCGCGGTGATCCTGAAGGCTCTGGTGGAGCGAACGGGGGTGGATCCTGAACGCATAGATGATGTGATCTTCGCCCAGGGATATGGCAATGGCGAAGCGCCGGCGATTGGCCGCTGGTCTGCCTTGGCGGCGGGCTTTCCCATCTCCGTCCCCGGATATCAGGTGGACCGGCGCTGCGGCTCCGGGCTTCAGGCGGTCATCAACGCCGCCATGATGATCCAGACCGGCGCAGCCGACCTGGTGATTGCCGGCGGCGTGGAAAGCATGAGCAACACCGAATACTATTCGCTGGATATGCGAAACGGCGCCCGGGCCGGGTCCGTCACCCTGCATGACCGTCTGAGTCGAGGCCGGGTCATGAGCCAGCCCATTGAACGCTTTGGCGTCATATCCGGCATGATCGAGACGGCAGACAATCTGGCCCGCGACTACGAGATCAGCCGCGAAGCCTGCGACGCCTACGCCGCCGCCAGCCACCAGCGCGCCACAGCCGCCTGGGCGGCGGGCAAGTTCGACGACGAGATCGTGCCGGTCCCGGTCAAACCGCGCAAGGGCGACCCGGTGCTGTTCAGCCGCGATGAGGGCATCCGCTCCGACGCCACGCCTGAAAGCCTTGGCCTGCTTCGGCCGATCGAAAAGGGCGGCGTGGTCACGGCCGGCAACGCCAGCCAGCAGAATGACGCCGCCGCCGCCTGTCTGGTCGTCGCGGAGGACAAGCTCGAAGAGCTGGGACTTGAGCCCATGGGCTGGTTTGTCGGCTGGGCGGCGGCGGGCTGCGAGCCGTCGCGGATGGGCATCGGCCCGGTCCCGGCGGTGGAGCGCCTGTTCGCCCGCACCGGCCTGTCCTGGAAGGACATCGATCTGGTAGAGTTGAACGAGGCCTTCGCCAGTCAGGTTCTGGCGGTGCTGAAGGGCTGGGGCTGGGATGACCGCGAGCGCCTGAACGTCAACGGCTCGGGCATTTCACTGGGCCATCCGATCGGCGCTACCGGCGGGCGGATCCTGGCCAACCTGCTTCGCGAACTGAAGCGTAGAGACGGCCGCTACGGTCTGGAGACGATGTGCATCGGTGGCGGACAAGGAATTGCCGCGGTCTTTGAGCGGGCCTGATAATCAAGCGACGCGGCTAGAACTCGTGAACGGTGTATTCTGTGGCGATGCGGTGCATGAACAACACCAGATCGCGCAGACGCTCGATCTCGACATCTGTGACATCTTCGATCGGCAGATCATGATGTTTCACAAAGGCCTGCTGCGCGCCCGCCTCATACTCCGCAAGACGATAGGACGCCTCGTCAAGCAGACGCTGGCTCCAGTCGTGCACTGAACGCGGGGTGGGATTGATGATTTGATCGGTCATGGCAGCGCCTCGGAAGCGACCTCAGAGACGTATGTAACATTTCTGACATCAAACCACTTTGACCTCGCGCACATGGCCAGGTGCATTTCGTCCGCCCCGAACGGGGCTTTTCGCGAAAAGCCTGTCCCCTGACGAGCGCTTCGGATCCTTGCATCCCCGATGCAACAGAGGAACGGGACGCCGTCTGTCCGTCTGCCCCCTCAATTGTCGTCGCTTGGGCCGCACCAGCCGGGAAGATACTTGGCGTCGTGCGAGCGTGCGAGGTCCAGCGCCTTCTGCACGGCGCGGTCGTGGTCGTTCTCCAGCAGCCTGGGCTTGATGCGGCGACGCAGAAAGTCCGCCCAGATAAACTCGCTGAAGGGGGTGTTTTCCTTGGCGTAGCCCCCGGCGCGGCGTAACGCGCCCGCCAGGCTGCGATAGGGATCGTCGCTCAGGCCCATGATCGTCTTGGGTATGTCCTTGAAGGTCAGCCTCTGGCCGCTGGCGTCGTAGGGATGGCACCAGGCCCGGTTGTCGGCGAAGACCCAGAAGGCGTCATTGTCGAGATGGGCGACATCGGCGATCACATTGACCAGCAGGTTCTTGCAGCCAGCCTCGAGCAGGGCCCGCGCCAGATGGTGATGGTCGGTCAGATAATAGCGCCCCTTCGGCCCAATGATCACCGGGGCCATGTGGCGCGCCAGGAACTCATCACGTCCTTCCGGCGGCAATTGCGACCAGCGGCGCTGCTTTTCCTGCACCTCACGCATTCCAACCGTCATCTGGGTGGGCCGAAGGTCGCCGATAGCGACAGAGATGAGATTGGGGTTCCTCAAGGCTTGCTCCTGCAAAGTCTGAACTGGACGCCGCATTGATCGCGCCGCCGCCAAACAGGCTAGGCTTACATCTGCAACAGGGCCAGTCGCGGGTCCCCACAATGCAGCGACGGGGCGTGGACATATCCATCTGATCTGCCCAGAGACCCCCGCTCAGGTCAGGCGAACGCCGCGCAATCGCAGGGCATTGGTGATCACGCTGACGGACGACAGCGCCATGGCCCCTGCCGCAATTTGCGGCGACAGCATCAGATGCAGCGCCGGATAGAGCACGCCCGCAGCGATGGGCACGCCCGCAGCGTTGTAGATGAAGGCAAAGACCAGATTTTGCCGGATATTGCGCATGACGGCGCTGGACAGCTTGCGGGCCTTGACCAGCCCCGCCAGATCGCCGCCCAGCAAGGTGATTCCGGCGCTCTCTATCGCCACATCAGAGCCCGGCCCCATGGCGACGCCAACCTCGGCGGCGGCGAGCGCAGGGGCGTCATTCACGCCGTCTCCCGCCATGGCCACGTGGCGCCCGGCGGCCTTAAGCTTGTCGACCACCCTGGCCTTGTCGGCGGGCAGGACCTCTGCCTCTACCTCCTCCAGGCCCAGTCGCGCCGCGACCGCCAGCGCGGTCTGGCGATTGTCGCCGGTCAGCATCACGACCCGCACGCCCTGCGCCTGCAGGGCCTTGATCGCGGCGAGAGATGTCGGCTTGATCGGATCAGAGAGGCCGAACACGCCCGCAGACCTTGCATCTATGCTGACAAAGACGGCCGTCGCGCCCTGCCGGCTCAGCTCATCCGCCGCCTTCAGCAATTCGGGCGTCGGCGCGCCTTCGCTGGCGAAGAACCGGGCGTTTCCGAGCCGCACGGTCAGACCGTCGACCACGCCCATAACGCCTTGACCCGGCGGCGCGTCAAACGCCGAGGGTTCGCACAGCGAAAGTTTCTGTTCGCTCGCCTCCCTCAGGATCGCCTCGGCCAGCGGGTGTTTGCTGCCGCGCTCCAGGCTGGCCGCAAGCCTCAGAACCGCCTTGGCCTCAAAGCCGGGAGCCAAGGTCAGCGAGGTGACCGCCGGTCGGCCTTCAGTCAGGGTGCCGGTCTTGTCGACGACCAGAGTGTCGATCCTTTCCAGTCGCTCCAGCGCCTCGGCGTTCCTGATCAACAGGCCGTCCCGAGCGCCGCGCCCCACCCCGACCATGATGGAGATGGGCGTCGCCAGTCCCAGGGCGCAGGGACAGGCGATGATCAGGACCGACACCGCCGCCACCAGCCCGTAGGCCAGACGCGGCTGCGGCCCGACCAGCCACCAGACCATGGCAGCGACCAGGGCGACGCCCATCACGGCGGGTACGAACCAGCCCGACACCCGATCGGCCAATGCCTGGATGGGCGCCCGACTGCGCTGCGCCTGCGCCACCATCTCCACGATCTGGGACAACAGCGTATCCGCACCGACCCGCTCGGCCTTCATGACGAAAGCGCCGGACCTGTTGATGGCGCCGGATATGACCTTGGCGCCCGCAACCTTGGTCACCGGCATGGATTCCCCGGTCAGCAGCGACTCGTCCAACGACACGCGCCCTTCGAGGATGACGCCGTCGACAGGCGTTTTCTCGCCCGGACGGACACGAAGACGGTCGCCGATCCTCACCTGATCCAGAGACACCTCCTCATCCTCACCGCCATCCACCAGTCGCTTCGCCGTCCTTGGGGCCAGATCAAGCAGGGCCCGGATGGCCCCGCCCGTCCGCTCGCGCGCGCCAAGCTCCAGCATCTGGCCCAGCAGCACCAGAACGATGATCATGGCCGAGGCTTCGAAATAGATGGGCACGCCGCCCCCCTCGCCGCGCATGGCTAACGGAAACAGCGCCGGCGCGAAGAGGCCGATGACGCTGTAGAGAAAGGCGACCCCGACACTCAGCGAGATCAGGGTGAACATGTTGAGACGGCCCGTCCTGACCGAGGTCCAGCCGCGCTTGAAAAACGGCCAGCCCCCCCACAGGACGACCGGGCTGGACAGGGCGAACTGCACGCCGTCAGAAAACCGCACCGGCAAAATGACATGATGACCCGCCAGATGCCCGCCCATTTCCAGGACAAACACGGGCAGGGCGAAGGCGAGCGAGATCCAGAACCGGCGCGTCATGTCGGCAAGGTCCCGGTTCGGGGCGGGCTTGGCGGATAGGCTCAACCGTTCGAGCGCCATGCCGCAGATCGGACAGGCGCCCGACGAATGGGTCTGAACCTGCGGATGCATGGGACAGGTATAGACAACACCCGACTTTAGAACGGCCTTCAAAGGGAGGTCCGCCGATCCGGTCGGGGGACGGGGTTTGGGGGCGTGAGTCATGATCCCACCCTGGGTCAGGTCGTCGAACGCGGGACAGCCCCTGAATATACCTATCCCCGACCCTGTCTGTGATGCTCTGGATCAATCACCCCCGCCGTCCCGCTCCATCGGCGTCCAACAGGATTGGCGCACCGACGCGCTTGAAAGCGTCCCGTGGCGGTCAGGCGTCGGCGCTGGGTCGTGAACTGACCCGTCCATGCCAGGCTGACAGGTTGGCGAGATCCGGCGATGCTTCCAACCCGATCCAGGTCGCAAAATCGACCGTGGAAAGCAGACAGATATCCGCCATCGTGTAGGTCTCGCCCATCAGGAACGAGCGGCCCGCCAGTTCGCGGTCGATCCATCTCAGAGCGGCTGCATAGGCGTCGCGGTTGGAATGGCCAAAGTCAGTATACTGAGTGAGCAAAGCCGCTGTGCGCGGATGGGCGTGGCGCCAGAACTGGCCGACAGGGGCCATCACGACGAACTCCACCCGTCTGATCCACATGTCGACGAGGGCCTTCTCCACCGGACTCACGCCAAACAGCGCCGGGTCGGGATGCAACGACTCAAGGTAACGGCAAATCGAGACGGTCTCGGCGATCACCGTTCCGTCGTCCAGTTCCAGGGCCGGTATCTGCCCCAGTGAATTCTTGGCCCTGAACCCCTCGCTCTTGTGCTCGCGCTGCATCAGGTTGACGGGCGTTTCCGGAAGCGAAACCCCCTTTTCCGCAAGAAACATCCGCACGCGACGCGGATTGGGAGCGGGCATGGGCGCGCCGTAAAGGATCATGGATCAGCAACTCCTCAATCATGGCCGCGGAGCGGGAGCGCACAGCCTATCCTCACCCGGGTCGCAGTGCGAAGCGATAATCCGCCCGACGCTGCGGCGCCCCATTGACGCAGGCCGCGCGAAGATAAACCCTGATCATCCAAAGATCAGCCCCGCCTTGTCTGCGAATTCAGGAACACCTCGTGACCTCATCTTCCAGTCCCTCCCCCAGCTTTGACGAGGTCGTACGTGGACGGCGCAGCATTCGGGGCTTCGCGCCCAAGGCCGTGCCAAAGGCGCTGATCGCCGAAATCATCGAACTGGCCATGCGGGCGCCGTCATCGCTGAACACCCAGCCCTGGAACTTCTATGTTGTGGCGGGCGAGCCTCTGGACCGGATAAGGGCGGGCAATACGGAGCGCAATCTGGCGGGTGTGCCGTCATCGCGCGAGTTCCGGACCCAGGGGGAGTACACCGGCGCACATCGCGAACGCCAGATCGAGATCGCCAAGCAATTGTTCGGCGCCATGGGCATAGCGCGCGACAACCAGGACCAGCGCAGGGACTGGGTCCTGCGCGGCTTTCGCCAGTTCGACGCGCCAGTGTCGATCGTCGTGACCTATGATCGCTCGATCCATGGCGGCGACATCGCCCCTTTTGACTGCGGCGCTGTCACCAATGCTCTGGTCAACGCCGCTTGGTCACGCGGGTTGGGCTGCGTGATCAACAGTCAGGGCATCATGCAGTCTCCCGTCGTGCGCGAACATGCCGGGATTGCCGATGATCAGGTGATCATGATCTGCGTCGCCATGGGTTATCCGGACGACAGCTTCCCCGCCAATGCAGTGGTGTCGAACCGCAAATCGGTAGGTGAAGCGGCGGTGTTTGTCGGGTTCGACGACTGACGCCCCGGCCGATCGACCCCGCCATGCTCGCCGCCGAAACGGCAATCCGCGCGAAACGCAAACTGACCAACCGTCTGATCGCGGCGCATGACGCCGCGCGCCTGCGTCCGCATCTGAGCGAAGACATGGTGCTGATCGTGGGCAATGGCGAACTGATCCAGGGCGCCGACGCCGTGATCGCCGCCTTTGCGAGCCAGTTCGCCGATCCGGCCTTCATCACCTATCTGCGCAGCCCCCAGACCGTGGAGCTTTCCGAAGACGGACATCGCGCCGCAGAATCCGGCCATTGGGTCGGAAGCTGGAAGGGCGGGCTTGAGGTCAGCGGCGCCTATATGGCCGCCTGGCGAGAGAGCCGCGGCCAGTGGCTGCTGGAGCGCGAACTCTACATCACCCTGCGCGACTGATCTTGCCCTTCCCGCGCGTCGGGCAGAGCCCTAATACCCGGCCTCGATCGCAAGTCGGATGGCGTCGGCGCCCGAGCGCACATCCAGCGCCTTCAACAGAGCCGCGCGGTGCATCTTGACGGTCCGTTCCGTCAGTTGAAGTTCAAAGGCGATCTGCTTGTTCAGCTTTCCGCCCGACATGCCGATCAGCACCTCGCGCTGGCGCGGGCTGAGCTTTTCCAGTCGGGCGCGGGCGATGTCGGTGCGGGACGCAATGTCGGACGGCTCTGGCGTGGCGCTCTGCGATCCGAGAAAATAGCTGAGTTCACCTTCGTCATCAAAGATCGGCGCTACCAGAACAGCATTGCGAAACGCCGAACCGTCCTTGCGATAGTTCCTGATCTCGACCAGCACGGGCGTGCGGGTGCGCACCCCCTGGCGGATTCGCTCCGAGAGTTCGGGCTCTGTGGTGGGGCCCGACAGGAAGCGGCAATTGCGACCGACAACCTCGTCCCGGCCATATCCGGTCAGGGCCACAAAGGCTGCGTTACAATGGACGATGGGATTGTCCATCTGGCGCGGGTCGCACAGCACAGCGGCTATGGGACTGAGATCAATCATCTGCATGAGGGCCAGAAGCGTTTGCGCCGCTTCACTCTCCGCCCCGACTTCCCTTTTGAACATGTCGGCCAAGATGACGCGGGCGCCCCTCTCCCGCAAGCCGAAAGCGGGCGCCTCGGCGGGGGTAAGGATGGGCGACCAATGCCGCCCCATTGGGCGTCAGGGGCGGCCTGGGCATGGCGGACGCCCTATGAGTCGTCTGACCACACCCTGCTGAGCTGTTCAATCAGCTGAGCGCGTTCGGCCACAGGGATCCGCTTCATGATCAGCGCCTCGTTTTCCTCCACCATGGCGTGGACGGCTTCGACGATTGTCGCGCCGGCCGCAGTCAGGTGCAGCCCGATCGAGCGTCCGTCCACCGGCTGCGCATCAATCAGCCCGCGATTCACCAGACCGGTGGTGATCGGCGCCATATTGGCGCGGGCGACTTTGATCATCCGCCCGATCTGGGCCGGCGTGACGCCCGCAGACGCCTCGATAATCAACAGGGTGGACATCTCGATCATATTGAGACCGTGCGCCGCCAGCCGCTTGGAAAGGTCGGATTGCATCAGAACGGTCGCCTGACGCAGTTGAAAGCCCAGATAGCCCATCAGCGGATGAGGGCTGGTCTTTTGACTCTTCTTTGACGGTTCGCGCATGGAATTCCGGAACTGAGCCTGCAAGGCATGCAGAGGCGCAGTGTCGATAACGAACATCGGCGCCCTTGCGCAATGCCGAGCCTGCGCTCTACGCGCCGGAACGTCATATTTGGTCAGTATGGAAGGGAATTGATCTGACATGCGCCGGATTGAGCGCATCGCGACCACGCATCAAACGTGATCGCGAAACACCCGGGACGGTTAGAAATCACGACGCAACGAAATCGTGACCACGCGGGGCGCGCCATAGAACTGGCTGCCCGCAGACCCGCTGATGGAATAGCCCGTCACATACCTGTCATCTGTCAGGTTGGTGGCCTTCAGCTGCAACTGCCAGTCGCCGCGATCCAGCGTGACCAGCGCCGAAAGCAGGCCCCGCCCCTTGATCTGGTAAAAGGCTTCCTGCGAGGGCGAGCCCTCCTGCGACGACTGGTAGGCATAGTTCAGGCGCGGCGTCAGAACAGCCCCGCCCCCCAGATGGAAGGCATATTCGACGCCGGTGTTGATTGACCATTCCGGCGACAACAGGTTCGGCGCCCCACTGATGATCCGCGTCGCATTCAGATAGTTGGTGCAGTTGGTCGTCTGACCCGCCGCGCATTGCGGCTTCAGGCTGCCGGGCGGCAACAGGTTCTGGTCGATGACGGAATAGGTCCCGAGTTCGGAATGAACATAGGACAGGCCGGCATCCACCCTGAACCCGTCGAGCGAGGCCTGGACCTGGGCTTCCAGCCCGGCAATCGTCGCTGCCGGCACATTGCTGACCGCGCTTTGACCGTTCAGGACATTGACCGTGTCATACTGGAAGTTGTCATAGGCGTTGTAGAAGGCGTCCAGCTGGGTCTTTACATGGCCGCCCGCAAGCGTGGACTTCCAGCCGGCTTCATAGTTCCAAACGGTTTCCTTGGCGAAATCTGTGGTGGCGGATTGAATGCCGCCGGATTTATAACCTCTGGCGACGAACGCATAGAGCAGGTTGTCGGGGGCGAACGTCCAGTCCAGATCAGCCTTGCCGGTCAAGGCGTGGTCTTCTTCAAATCCGCCCGTATTGCCAACATTGGGCCCGCTGAAGGACCCGATATGCACACCGCCCGTCGCCTCGACCTTGTAGGTCGAATACCGCGCGCCAGCCGTCGCCGTCAGCGTGTCGGACAGCTTCCAGCTGACCTGGCCAAACGCCCCTAGTGTCGTTTTCTTGTTCTGAATCAGAATATTGAGCGGAGCGGGCGAATCCGTGATCGTGACATCGATGCGATTTCGCTGGAAATAGCCGCCGGCGATCCAGGACAGAGGTCCGCTGGTCGGCGACAGGACGTCAAGTTCCTGAGTATAGACCTTTTCGCGAACAAACTGGTTTTCAGTCGAGGTCGTGGTCGCCGTGCCGTCCACGTCGTACAGATTGTGGATCTGCTTGTTTTCATAGCCGGTGATCGACTTGATCGTCGTGCCGTCATTGAACACATAGTGCTGTTCCAGCGAGCCCTGCAGCGCACGCTCATTATTGGCGGACCTGGAATTATAGTCGAGATCCCGGATCGACGGTTGGGAATAGCCTGCGGAATAGGCCGTCCCCGGAACGGGCTGGTAGGCATAGCCGCCGGTCTTGCGGTCGATCTGTTCCAGCTTGAAGGTCGCCTGATACGACTCGATCGGCTTCCAGGTCAGACCAAGGCGCGAGTCCAGTTCGTCCAGCTTGTCCGGGTGGTTATTGAGCGGACCGTGATCCGTATAGTAGCTGTCATGGTTCTGATCATTGACCGCCAGACGCAGGGCGATCCTTTCGCCGACGGGGACATTGACGGCCCCCTGCGCCGACAGCGAATTGAAAGAGCCGTCGCCGACCTCGGCATAGCCACCGGTCTTGCCCAGTTGCGGGCTCTGGGTGTTGACGAAGATTGCGCCGCCGGTCGAATTCGATCCGACAAACGTGCCTTGAGGGCCGCGCAGCACTTCCACATCGGCAATATCGTAATAGGCGCCGGATGAAACGATCGGCGGCTGGAACACGCCGTCCAGATAGCTGGCGACGCCGTTGGCGGCGTTAGGCGAGCCGCTGGCCAGACCGATGCCGCGGATATTGACGCTTTGTGTCAGGCCTGCGTTTTCCACGCTCAGCGAAGGGGCGGCGAACTGAAGATCGCCGAGGCTTTTGACGCCCTTGTCGGCCAGACCTGAGCCGGGCAGCGCCGTCATTGAAATGGGCACGGTCTGCACGTTTTCCGACCGCTTTTGCGCCGTCACCACCACCTCGCCGACGGTGGACGTATCCTGAGACGCGGCCGCAGCCTGCTGGGCTGCAGCAGCCCCGGACATCGCCATCGATGAGACAGCCGCCAACAGGCACATACGAGTAAAACGAGACGCCATTTTTCCCTCCCCAGGAAATCTGCTTCGGCCGTCCCTCGTATGTCGGGGGTTCGGCCCGCAATTAACGCTATGTCAAATAGCTTAATTTTCGCTATTGTCTATAGCGTATTTGGGGCCTCCATATGACTCGACTCCAAGCTGAACACGCGCCAATCTGGCCAATAAATAACGTCGGCGCCGCCAAATTTGGCGAAAGGCGCAAAACGGGCGACGGGGCGCCTTTGCGCGCGGGTTTCCGTTTGAACTTGGCGCAAGTCGGGCTCTAGCTCGCCCATCAAGGGCGCAGGGCGAAGGTGATCATGACAGCGATGTCGGCGGACAAAATCCAGTTTATCCTCAACAATGAAGAGGTTGAGCTGGCTGATATTCGCCCGCACGACACCTTGCTGGACTTTCTGCGGCTGCGTCGCGGACTGACCGGAACCAAGGAGGGCTGCGCTGAGGGCGATTGCGGCGCCTGTACGGTCCTGGTCGGAAAACGGACCCATGGCGGCGTGCGCTATGAGAGCGTCAATGCCTGTATCCGCCTCATGCCATCGCTCCACGGCGTCCATATCGTCACTGTCGAACACCTGGCGAGCGAGACCCACGGGCTGCACCCCGTGCAAAAGGCCATGGTCGACCAGCATGGCTCCCAATGCGGTTTCTGCACCCCTGGCATTGTCATGTCGCTCTATGACGCCTGGATTAATCAGACAACGGATGATCTTGCGGATACTGAAACCGCCCTGCAAGGCAATCTGTGCCGCTGCACGGGCTATGAGGCGATCATAAAGGCCGCGAAATCCGCAGCTGAACACAGGCCCTGCGCGAAGACGGACGCCATCATCCGTGATCAGAGTAAAATTGCAGACCGGCTCGAACAGATCCACGCCGCACGATCCGCCATCCATCTGGCCGCCGACGGCGCGAACAGCCTCATCCCGGGCACAGTGGCGGAATTGCTGGAAATCCTGCACCGCGAGCCTGAGGCCACGCTGATTGCGGGAGGAACTGATGTCGGTCTGTGGGTCACCAAACAGATGCACGCGATCAGCCCCGCCGTCTTCATCGGCCATATGGACGCCCTGCGACAGATCGAGACCACAGACGCCGAAATCTCCATCGGCGCTGCGGTCACCTTTGCTGATCTGAAGACCCCGTTCGCGGCTCTGGCGCCCTCTCTGGCGGCGTTGATCGACCGGATCGGCGGGCCGCAGGTGCGCCACATGGGCACGATTGGCGGCAATATTGGCAATGGATCGCCCATTGGCGACCTGGCCCCGGCCCTGATCACGCTCGACGCCCGGGTCGAACTTCTCTCGGCGGCAGGCGCGCGGCTCATGCCCCTGGAAGACTATTTCATCGCCTATGGCCGTCAGGACCGCCGACCTGGCGAGTTCATCCGCTCCATCCGGCTCCCGCGCTCGCTGCAAAGCCGCCACTTCGCCGTCTACAAGGTGTCGAAGCGGCGCGATGAGGACATATCCGCCGTGTGCGCCGCCTTTGCCCTGACGCTCGATCCGGACGGAACGGTCACGCGTTTCCGCTCCGCCTATGGCGGCATGGCAGGCACGCCCAAGCGGGCGAGCGGGCTGGAAGCGGCCCTGACCGGCGCGGTCTGGTCGCGCGAGACGGCGCAGGCGGCGGCGCAGATGCTGGATCACGACTTCCAGCCCCTGTCCGACTGGCGAGCCTCGGCTGAGTACCGGCGGCTGACGGCGAAGAACCTCGTGACCCGCTTCTATCTCGACACAGTGGGCGAGGCGTGACCATGTCCTCCCCCCCCGCCCCGGACGCCAAGACCGAGATCACCGGCGCGATGCATGACGCGCTGCGCCACGATTCGGCGCACAAGCACGTGACAGGCGCCGCTGACTATATTGACGATCTGCGCGAGCCAAGCGGCACGCTGCACGCGGCCCTAGGCGGGTCGACGCGCGCCCATGCCCGGATCACGTCGATGGATCTCAGCGCAGTCAGAGCCAGTCCCGGCGTCGTTCGGGTCCTGACGGCGGCCGACATTATCGGCCTGAACGACACCTCGTCCAACGGCTCTCGCGATGAGCCGATCTTCGCGACCGATCTGGTGCAGTTTCACGGCCAGCCAATCTTCGCCGTGATCGCCGCGACGCGCGACGGGGCCCGACGCGCGGCGAGGCTTGCCGACATCCGCTATGAGGACCTGCCCTTCTGGACGACGATTGACGGCGCCCTCGACAATGGCGCGCCTGAGGTGGTCGCGCCCATGACGCTGCAACGCGGCGATGCGGCAAGCGCACTGGAAGCCGCGCCCAGACACATCAGCGGCCAGATGCGGATCGGCGGCCAGGAGCACTTCTATCTGGAAGGCCAGATCGCGCTGGCCATTCCAGGCGAAGATCAGGACATGACCGTCTGGTCCTCCACCCAGCATCCCAGCGAGGTGCAACACATGGTCGCCCATGTGCTGGACTGCGCCAGCCATTGCATCACGGTCAGCACACGGCGCATGGGCGGCGCCTTTGGCGGAAAGGAGACCCAGGCCGCCGCCTTCGCCTGCATCGCCGCGCTCGGCGCGCGGCTGACCGGCCGGCCTGTCAAGTTCCGGCCAGACCGCGATGAGGACATGGCCAGCACCGGCAAGCGCCACGATTTTCGCGTCGACTATCAGATCGGCTTTGACGACGAAGGGCGCATTCTGGGTGTCGAGGCCAATTTCGCCGCGCGCTGCGGCTATTCTTCCGATCTTTCAGGGCCGGTGACGGACCGCGCGCTGTTCCACGCCGATTCCAGCTATTTCTATCCCCATGTGCGCCTGACCTCCCAGCCGCTGAAGACCCATACGGTCTCCAACACCGCCTTTCGCGGTTTCGGCGCGCCGCAGGGCATGCTGGCCGCAGAGCGCTTCATCGAGGAGATCGCCTACGCCCTGGGCAAGGACCCGCTGGCGGTGCGCAAGCTCAACTTCTATGGCCAGGGCGGCGACGGACGCACCCTGACCCCCTATCACCAGGAGGTGGAGGACAATGTCATCCACCAGATCGTGGAACAACTGGAACAGGACTGCGACTATCAGGGCCGCCGACAGGCCATCCTGGTCCAGAATGCAAAGGGCGGGGTGATCCGGCGCGGCATAGCGCTCACCCCGGTCAAGTTCGGCGTGTCCTTCACCCTGACCGCCTATAATCAGGCGGGCGCCCTGATCCACATCTATCAGGACGGCTCGGTCCAGCTGAACCATGGCGGAACGGAGATGGGGCAGGGCCTGCACACCAAGGTGGCGCAGGTCGCCGCCAGCGCCTTCAATATCGACATCGCGCAGGTGCGGGTGACGGCGACCAGCACCGACAAGGTGCCCAACACCTCCGCCACCGCCGCCTCGTCCGGTTCTGATCTGAACGGCATGGCCGCCTTTGACGCCGCGCGCCAGATCCGCGACCGGCTGATCGCCTTCGCCGCCCTGAACTGGTCCGTTCCCGCAGGCGAGGTGGAGTTTCTGCCCAACCGGGTGCGGATCGGGACCACGATCGTGCCGTTCGCGGCGCTCATTCAGGCCGCCTACCGGGCCCGTGTTCAGCTTTCCGCCGCCGGGTTTTACAAGACCCCGAAAATACACTGGGACCGCAAGACCGGCCGTGGCCGTCCCTTCTATTATTTCGCCTATGGCGCGGCCTGTTCAGAGGTCTCCATCGATACGCTGACCGGCGAATACAGGGTGGAGCGGACGGATATTCTTCACGATGTCGGCAAATCGCTCAATCCCGCCATCGATATTGGCCAGATCGAGGGCGGCTTCGTTCAGGGCATGGGCTGGCTGACCACGGAGGAGCTGTGGTGGGACCCGTCCGGGCGGCTTCGCACCCATGCCCCGTCCACCTACAAGATCCCGCTGGCCTCGGACCGGCCGAAGGTTTTCAATGTCTGTCTCGCCAGCGGCTGCGCCAACCGGGAGCCGACCATTGGCCGCTCCAAGGCTGTCGGCGAGCCGCCCTTCATGCTGGCCAGTTCCGTACTGGAGGCGCTGTCCATGGCGGTGGCCAGCGTGGCGCACTATCGCACGCCGCCCCGACTGGACACGCCCGCCACGCCGGAGCGGATCCTGCTGGCGATCGAGCGACTGAAGGGGCGATGAGATGAACGCCCGCACGCCGGCCCGCCCAGCCATGACCCGGCCGCTCGCCCTGGAGGCCTTCGCAGCCCAGAGCGCCTGCGTGGTGGTGGAGATCGCCGCCACTGCCGGCTCCACCCCGCGCGAGGCGGGCGCCTTCATGCTGGTGTCCGCAACCGCCCATTGGGGCACGATTGGCGGCGGCCGGCTGGAACTGCTCGCCATGGCCAATGCGCGTCAGGTGCTGGTCGGCCAGGGCGTCGCCATGATGGACATCCCGCTGGGCCCGGACATCGCCCAGTGCTGCGGCGGACGGGTGAAGCTGTCGTTCCAGATCGCAGATGAGCCGACCCTGGCCCGGCTTGGCGAGCGCCGCAGACAAGAGGCGGACGCCGCGCCCGCGGTCTATGTATTCGGCGCTGGCCATGTGGGCCGCGCGCTCGCCCGGTCGCTGGGGCTTTTGCCGCTCAGACTCTGCGTGATCGATAATCGCATCCTTGAACTGGCGGCCCTGCCAGCCCTGACCCCGACCCAGCTGAGCGTGATGCCTGAGGCGGTGGTGCGCGCCGCCCCGCCGGGCTCGGCCGTCGTGGTGGCGACCCAGGATCACGCGCTCGACTTCCTGATCGCCGCCGAGGCTCTGGCGCGCGACGATCTGGCCTATGTCGGCATGATCGGTTCAGCCACCAAGCGCGCCCGTTTCGCCCATTGGTATGTCCGCGAGGCGGGCGGGAGCCTTGATCGCCTGCAAGGCCTGACCCTGCCGCTTGGCGGCGCTCAGGTGCGCGACAAGCGGCCCGAAGTGATCGCGGCCCTAACTGCTGCTGAACTGCTGCAGGCCTTCGCGCGCCATGAGCAGCGATCCACCGAACCCGCAGGCGCCGGGACATAGGGCGTTTTCCGACGAGGCGGATACCGGTTCGTCGCAGATAAGGCTCTGATTATGGAAGGTTTTGCCCTAGCGGCCGAGCAGGGCCTCCAAAGCCTCGTCGATAAGGCGCGCCAGGGCGTGAGGCTGGGATATGTGCGGCGCATGGCCGCTGTCGATCGACAGCGCCCTGTCATGCGCCACAAGCGCCTGCATCCGCTTCTGCGCGACCGGCGCAATGCTGCGGTCGGCTGTGGCCTCGACATAGATTTTCGCCACACGGCCAAATCGGTCGGGCGTAAGATGGGCGCGCAGGATCCGCCCGGCCTCGCGCTGGGGCGTCAGGCGGCGCGCGCCGGCAGCGGCGACATCTGGTGCACAGTCCTGCAGGAATATCTCCTGAGCCGCCTCGGGCGGGACCTCGGTGAAGAGCCCGTCTGCAGAGCGCTTCAGATAGGGATTTATCCCCGCGACCGCCTCCCCCTCGCTGGCCAGCTGACGCGCCAGATCTTCATAGGCCATGCCGCTGGGCAGCATCATCGCCGCGACATAGACAATCGCCGCCACGCGTTCGGGAAAGTCTTCGGCAAATTGGGACGCGATCACGCCCGATCCGCTATGGGCCAGCACGACCACGCGTCGCGGCGCCACCCGCGCGACATGATCGACATAGGTCGTCAGCGAGGCTTCGCCCGGCGGCGCGCCCTCACACCCATTTTCCGGCAGATCAACCGCGTGGCAGGTCCAGCCCAGCGCCTCGAATTGCGGGATGACGGCGTCGAACACCCACGCCCCCTGCCAGGCGCCATGCAGCAGCAACAGGTCGCGCGTCATGGGGCCGGGGCCGCCTGATAGGTGCGCTGATACATTTCGCGCAGATGGCCAAGCGCGGTGGTCGGCGGATATTTCGGCGCCGCCCCGGCATCAAGACAGGGCGCCAGACAGGACACCACATGGTCCGCCCGACCGGTGAAAAAGAACGGGACGGAATAGCGCTCCCGACCAGAGGCGTTGATCACCCGATGCAGGGTGGAACGGTACTGATCATTGGTCCATCGCGCGATCAGATCGCCCAGATTGACGATAAAGGCGCCCTTGAGCGGCGGCGCATCCATCCACCCGCAGGCCGCGTCGAACACCTGAAGCCCGCCCACCTCGTCCTGCAACAATAGTGTCAGGGCGCCAAAGTCGGTATGGGCGCCGCAACCCTTCTCACCTGGCGCCGGATTGGCGGGCTGTGGCGGATAGTGCAGCAGCCGCAAGGTGGCCATGGGCTCGTCGCAAAAGGATGCGAAATAGTCGTCGGCCAGGTCCAGAGACAGGGCGAGCGCCTGCATCACGCGCGCCGACAGCTTCGTCATCTGGTCAAAATAGCGCTCCATCACCTCGCGCCAGCCCGGCAGGTCGTCTGGCCAGATATTGGGACCGTGATTGAACAGCCCCGCCCTGACGCGCGCATCGTCCGGTGGAAGGTCTGCGCCTATATAGTAGCCCTCCTTCAGGTCGGGCGGCGCGCCGGGCTCCAGAACCTGCCCTCGCAAAGGCTCATAGCCGCGATTGCAGGCGCTCAGGGCCTTGTCCAGACGCAACTTCTCTGACACGGGCAGGTCGAACAGGCGGCGACACTGGGCCAGTACGCTGTCCAGCGTCATCTGGTCGACGCCGTGATCCACCAGATAGATGAAACCATGCTCCAGACAGGCTTTCCGGAAACTCTGGGCCAAGGCGTCACGGCCATCTGGCTGGTCGAGCAGGGCCAGACTGATCACCGGCAGGCTGGGCGCGGACTGTGGCGACATGATCTTTGACCCCTGTGTCATTGCGGCTGAGTTCGCCCCCTATCCGCGCTGATCCGGTGCGGACTGAAGCAGGGAGACGTGGGCGGACGCGACCTTCCAGCCCTGATCGGTGCGAAGCCAGGTTTGGGACTGACGCCCGACACGGCCTGTGTCCTCGCGCAGAAACTCCACATGGGCGACCGCGACATCCGGGCCGAGCGCGACCACATGGGTGGATGTTCGAACGCGCGGCGGCGAGCCCCCCGTCCTTCCCAGCCGGAACGCGGCTATGGCCTCGAACCCATACAGGTTCTCCGAAACGCCCAGACGCACCGTGTGCTCGGAGCGCCAGAAAAAACTGTCCAGCGCCTCCAGATCATTGGTGATCAGGGCCTGTTCATAGGCGCTGACCGCAGCCTCGACCTGCGCGACGACAGCTTCGTCATGAATGACCATGCTGCATCTCCAGAAGCTCGGACGTCGCTGTGCAGGAGAACTCGGCGCGCGGCGGCATGGACGTGGCCAGCCCCATCCGCTCCAGCCTCGCCGCCGCCGCAAAGGCCAGATCCTCCCGACCGGGCGCGGCGATGATCTGCACGCCCAGAGGCAGGCCGGGGTTCCGGATCGGCGTGGCGATCACTGGCGCGCCGACAAAGCTGATCGGCTGGGTGTAGAGGCCCAGATTCTTGCGGATCGAGATTTCCTCGCCGTCCAGCACCATGCTCTCCTGCCCGATCGGCGGGGCTGGCCCCAGAGTGACGGGCGCGATGAGGACATCATAGCGGGCAAAGGCCTGAAGGACCTCGGCGGTGAAACCTTGGCGATGGGCAAGCGCCGCCTCATAGATGTCGCGCGGCAACAGCGCTCCGGCCAGAAGGCGCCCGCCCACGGCGGGATCATAATCGCCAATCCTCCGGGCCAGATCCGGCAGGTGCAGCCGCCCCCCCTCGAACGCGGTCAGGCAGAATGCGGCGGAACGGGCCGCTTCGGCGCCCGGCAGAATGACGTCCTGATCCGAATTGAGCGCGGCGCCGACAGCGTCCATCACCGCGATCACCGGACGCGACAGGCCACGCGCGAACCAGCCGCCCAGCACGCCGCTCCGAAGGGGCTGGCTCGCCAGCGCCTCCAGCCTTGGACTGATGGGATCGTCGCCTGCGTCCAGTCCGGCGTCATAGCCCAGGGCGAGGTCCGCCAGATGGCGCGCAAACAGCCCTGCATGGTCGAGCGTGTGGACGAAGGGGAACATTCCCTGAACCGGCAGCCGCCCGCTGGTCGGCTTCAGGCCAAACACCCCGCACAGGCCCGCCGGAATCCGGATCGAGCCATTGGTGTCCGATCCAAGGCTGAGCGGCACGAGTCCTGCGGCCACCGCCGCCGCCGACCCACCGGACGAGCCGCCCGCAATCCGTGTCGGATCATGTGGGTTCCGGGTCGGTCCGAAATGGGCGTTTTCGGTCACGAAGCCATAGGCGAACTCGTCCATGTTGAGCGCGCCGACCAGCACCGCCCCCGCCGCCTTGAAGCGCGCGACCAGATCGGCGTCCCGCGCCGCAGGCGCCGCGCCCTGCCTGATCCTGGACCCCGCCAGCGTGGTCACCCCGGCCACGTCGAACAGGTTCTTGACCGCAAAGGGCGCCCCGGCCAATGGGCCCAACGGGCGGCCCAGCGCACGATCCCGGTCAATCCCGGCCGCCTGAGCCAGCGCCTCAACCTCGAACAGGGCGGTGAAGGCGTTCAGACACGGATCAAGGTCCCGGATGCGCGATAGGGTGGCGCGCGCCACATTCACCGCGCTGACCTTGCCGGTGCGCACCGCGTTGGCAATGGCGGCGGCGGATGAAAAGGCGTCCATCAGCCCTTCCCTTCATCTGCAACGCCGGCGCCGCCCGGAACGCTGAGAAAGGTTCGCGCGTGATTTTGCAAGATGGTCAGATTTTCAACGACTTCATCCAGTCGATCCGGTGCGATCGGCGCCGCCAGGGCGTCAGACCGGGCGCGGGCGAAATCTTCAAGCCCGCCCCTGGAAAGTTCAATGAACTGAGCGTCCAAAACGGTCATTTTCAATCGACGATCCGTGCGCAATTAAGTAAGTGTTTCATGTAAATTGTCTGGCTTTCACGAGTTCTTTTGACAAGGAAAAACCGCGTGGCGCATCACATTCTCACCTCGACGCCTGAAACGGTTCGCTTCGGGATGTTTGACGCCTCCTTTTCACCCATCCTGCATATTCGCTCCGGCGACACGGTGCGGTTTGAGTGCGTTTCGGGCGGACCTGAAGTCATGCCCGGCCCAGAACTCGGCCTGACCATCCCCCCGCAGCTTCTGGACATCCATGCTGCAAAACTGGAGCGGATGGGCCCTCATATCCTGACCGGACCCGTCGCCATAGAGGGCGCGCAGCCCGGCGACATGCTCGAAGTGTGCATCGACGCCATTGAACCTGCCGTCGACTGGGGATATTGCGCCGTGCGCCCGCTGGCGGGAACCCTGCCGGAGGACTTCCCCGAGCGTTATGTCAGCCATATCCGGGTCGACCGGACGCGCGCAACCGCCAAGCCGGACTGGGGTCCGGTCCTGCCGCTCGCCCCCTTCTTCGGCACGATGGGCGTAGCCCCGCCCGCGCACTATGGCCGCCTGTCGAGCAAGGAGCCGCGCGAGCATGGCGGCAATATGGACAATAAGGAACTGACCGCCGGTTCAAGGCTGTTCCTGCCCGTCTGGGTCGAGGGCGCCAATTTTTCGGTCGGCGACGGCCATGGTCGTCAGGGCGATGGCGAGGTCTGCGTCAATGCGCTGGAAATGGGCCTGACCGGGACCTTCACCTTCATCCTGCACAGGCAGGCGGATGCGCCCTTCACCTGGCCCGCCGCGGAATCGCCCACCCACTACATCACCATGGGGTTCAATGAGGATCTTGATCTGGCGATGAAAAAGGCGCTGCGCGGCATGATCGACCTGATCGTCAGCCGCTCGGCCCTGACCCGCGTGCAGGCCTATCAGTTCTGCTCGCTGGCCGTCGATTTCCGCGTCACCCAGACTGTGAATGGGGAAAAGGGCGTGCACGGCCTGCTCGCCAAGGGGCTGTTGTTCTGAGCCTTACGGCGCCCTGGCGCCGGCCTTGATCCACAGACCCAGGGCCTGGCGCTCCTGATCGGTCATGCCGGTCTCGTTGCCCATCGGCATGGCGTGGCTGGAGACGGCCATGTCATAGATCCGGGGCGCATAGCGGCTGATATGCTCAGGGCTGTCCAGCACCACGCCAGCGGGCGGCGCGGTGATCCCGCGATGGGCGGGGTTCGGGCTGTGGCACATGACGCAGTGACGCTGCACGATGGCTTCGACCTCGCCATAGCTGGGCGGCGCGGCGTCGGCGACGGTCTGCGGTTTGGTGCTGGCCAGCATGCTCACCAGAATGAACAGGGTTGCGCCCAGAAAAAGAAAGCCCGGCGCGGTGCGGCCCACATGGCGCAGATTGAAGAAGTGGCGGATCGACACCCCCGCGGCGCACATCATCGCCACATAGAGCCAGCCCGACGACCCGCCCGTCAGGGCCGGGTAGTGATTGCTGATCATGATCAGGATCACGGGCAGGGTCATGTAATTGTTCTGGACCGAGCGCTGCTTGCCCATGGCGCCCAGTCTGGGGTCCACATAGGCCCCCGCCCGCATGGCGGCGACGAGTTTGCGCTGATTGGGAATGATCACCAAAAACACATTGGCGACCATCACCGTGCCGATCATGGCGCCCACATGGATAAAGGCGCCGCGATCACTGAACAGATGGCTCAGCACATAGCCGCTGGCCGTCAGGACCGCGAACCAGAGACCGCCGAGCAGGGCGGGCTTCTGCCCGATGGGCGAGCGGCAAAGCCCCTCGAACACCGCAAGCCCCCCCGCCAGAAAGCCAAGCCCTATGGCCACGGCGGACAAGGGGCTGAGCGCGGCCTTGGCCGGGTCGATCAGATAGGACTGGGCCCCGAAATAGAACACGACCACCAACAGAGCGAAGCCGCTCAGCCAGGTCGTATAGGCCTCCCACATGAACCAGTGCAGATGCTCTGGCAGATGGTCGGGCGCCACGGTGAACTTGCGGCTGTGATAGAAGCCGCCGCCATGCACCGCCCAGAGCTCGCCCTTGACACCCTCTTCCGGCGGCTCTGGAGGGGTCAGGCTGTTGTCTAGCCAGACAAAGTAAAAGGAAGCGCCGATCCAGGCGACGCCCGCAATCACGTGCAGCCAGCGCAGAGCCAGACCCAGCCAGGCGGCGAAATCATAGGTCATGCTCAAGGCTCCCAAGTTTCGGCGCGCATGGCCTCGCCAAGGCGCAAACGGGCGATCCTGGAAATTTCAGCCAGAGCGGTGACGATTTCGACGCCGCGATCATGGGCGAGCCGCGCCTTCAGGGCCGCCAGGATCGAGGCCTTGTCATTCAGACGCACACAGATGATGAAAGGAAATTCGAAACGCTGACGATAGGCGTCGTTCAGGGCGTGAAGGCGCGCGAACTCGTCCGGCGTCAGACGATCCAGCCCCGCGCTTTGCTGCTCATGCCGAGAGGCTTCGGTCAGATCGCCGGCAATGGCCGCCTTGCCCGCCAGTTCCGGGTGAGCGCGGATCAGGGCCAGCTTTTCATCCAGGGTCGCCGCCGCCAGGACCTTGTCTGTCGCCGCCAGCAGAGCGTCCTGATCCGCAAACGGACCCATTGCGAAGGCGCGACTGACGACCCAGGGCGAATGCTCAAACAGAAAGCCAAGCCTTGTGACAAACGCATCGGCGCCCAGGGCGTAAAGGTCGTTCAGCACCAATCGGCTCATGGCCTGTTCACCCTGTAGGGGTGGGTCGCCAGCCAGTGGCGGGCGATGTCGATGCGGCGCGCCACCCAGACCCGATCATGCTTTGCGATGTGATCGAGAAAGCGTTGCAGCGCCACAAGGCGCCCGGCCTTGCCGACCACGCGGCAATGCAGACCGACCGACATCATCTTGGGCGCCTGCGCCCCTTCGGCATAGAGGGCGTCGAACGTGTCGCGCAGATAGGTGAAGAACTGCTCGCCGGTATTGAAACCCTGAGGCGCGGTGAAACGCATGTCGTTCACGTCCAGCGTATAGGGAACGATCAACTGGGCGCGGCCATGGGCGGCGTCATAATAGGGCAGATCATCGGCGTAGGAATCGGCGTCATAGAGGAACCCGCCCTCCTGCGCGATCAGGCGGGCCGTATTGGGACTGGTGCGGCCCTGATACCAGCCCAGGGGGCGCTCGCCTGTAAGTTCCGTATGCAGATCAATGGCGCGCAGGATATGTTCGCGCTCCTCCTCTTGCGGCATGTGCTGGTAGTCGATCCAGCGATAGCCGTGGCTGGCGATTTCCCAGTCGAGCGCCTTCATGGCCGCCACGGCTTCCGGATTGAGCGCCATGGCCTGGGCTACGCCGAACACGGTCAGGGGCAGGCGGTACGTCTGAAACAGCCGCCAGATCCGCCAGAACCCGGCGCGGGAGCCATATTCGTAGAGGCTTTCCATCGACATGTGGCGCATGCCCGCAATGGGCTGGGCGCCGACCATTTCCGACAGAAAATATTCCGAGACCGCATCGCCGTTCTCGATCGAGCGCTCCGCACCCTCCTCATAGTTCAGCACAAATTGCACCGCGATCCGCGCCCCCCCCGGCCATTTCGGGTCGGGAGGCGTTTGACCGTA
This sequence comes from uncultured Caulobacterales bacterium, assembly GCA_903858685.1. Classification (GTDB taxonomy): domain Bacteria; phylum Pseudomonadota; class Alphaproteobacteria; order Caulobacterales; family Caulobacteraceae; genus CAIMFV01. The sequence goes on from CAIOJR010000082.1 coordinate 32,941, forward strand.
GCCGATCAGGTCGCGACCTGAGCTCAAGCGGCGTCCTCCTGATAGACGGCCAGAGCGGCGTCAACGCCTGCGCCTGCGGTAAAGCTATAGCCCTCGCCTCTCAGCACGGCCTCTAGCGCGGCAAAGGTGGTGAGCACGGCGTGCTTGCGCGCATTCACCCCCATGGCGCCGATCCGCCAGACCTTTCCGGCAAGCTGGCCAAAGGCGGTGCCGATCTCGATCTCGAAATCGGTGCACATCCTTGCGCGCACCCGGTCGCCGTCCACGCCCCTGGGGATGTGGATGGCGGTGACATTGGTCATCTTGTGTGAGAGGTCCCCGAACACCTCCAGCCCCATGGCCTGAGCCGCCGCCGTGACCGCCTTGCCCGCCAGGGCATGGTCGGCGAAGCGCGCCTGTAGTCCCTGCTCCAGCACGACGCGCGCGCATTCCCGCGCGGCGAACAGCATGGGCGCAGATTCGGTGTGGTGGTTCAGCCTGCGCTCCGACCAGTAGTCCATCACCATCGCGAGATCGAAATAGTTGGAGCCGATGCGCCGTCCCGCCCCCGCGTCCGATGTCACGGCAAGGCCGCGCTCCACATGGCGACGGCTGAAAATATGCTCTGCTCCACGATCTGAAATGGTGATGGGCGCCGATCCGGACGGCCCGCCAAGGCACTTCTGCAAGCCCGCCGTCACAATGTCGGCGCCCCAGGCGTCGGCTGGCGCAGCCATGCCCGACAGGGTCGCTGTCGCATCGACATACAGAAGCGCATCATAGCGGCGGCAGATCTCGCCCAGCGCCGCGATGGGCTGGGCCATGGTCGTGGACGTGTCGCCATGCACGCAGGCCACCAGACGCGGCCGGACATGTTTGACGACCTCCTCCACGCGGTTCGGATCAATGACCGTCCCCCACGCGCCCTCGACCAGATGCAGCCGTGCGCCGCAACGATCGGCAATCTCGCTCAGAAGCAGCCCGAACCGGCCCGCATTGAGAATGACCACGTCGTCGCCGGGCGCCAGCACCGAGACCAGAGCCGCCTCGATGGCCGCCCGCGACGTGCCGTCGATCAGGAAGGTCCAGTGATTGGCGGTGTCGAACACCTGGCGATAGAGCGCCATGGTCTGGTTCATATAGGTCGTGAATTCGGGATCGAACTGCCCCAGAAGCTGCACCGACATGGCGCGCAGAACGCGTGGATGCACATTGATCGGCCCCGGCCCCATCAGAAGGCGGGCAGGATGATCCAGTTCCCCAAATATCTCGGTCATGGCGCGACAGGGCCTTCATAAGCGTCAAGAAATGCGAGCAGCACCCGTGCGGCCACGGCGGCGTCCTCGTGGGTCACATGCTCGTCGGGATGGTGGCTGAGGCCGTCCCGGCAACGGATGAACAGCATGGCGGCGGGGCAAAGCCCGGCCATGACCATGGCGTCATGGCCCGCGCCGCTGGGCAGGCTCAGGCACGGTCCGGCCACGGTCGCCTCCACCGCGCGACGCAGGGCCGCGCTCAAGGCGGCGTCGCTGGGCGAGGCGGCGAGACTTTGCACGCGCTCGATCTCCAGACCAATGTCGCGCGCCTCTGCGATCTCGCCGAAACGGTCGAGCAGGGCGGTGACAGCGGCGTCGCAGACCGCATCGGTCTCGGCCCGCACATCGAGCGAAAAGGTCGCGGCGCCGGGAATGACGTTGAAGGCGCCGGGCTGGACGCTGATCTGGCCGACCGTGCCGACCAGACCGTGAGAACCTGCGCGACAATGGGCCTCGACCGCGCTCATGGCCTCCGCGGCGGCGGCCAGGGGGTCGCGGCGCAGACGCATCGGCGTCGTGCCCGCATGGCCGGCGCGTCCGGCCCACCGCACCCGGATACGGCGTTGCGCGGCGATGGCGGTGACCACGCCCACGGCGAGCCCAGCCTCTTCCAGCGCCGGTCCCTGCTCGATATGCGGCTCGATAAAGCCGATGAGGTCGGCGCACGCCCTCGCCGCCTCGCCCACCTTGTCCGGCGCCAGGCCAAAGTTGCTGAAGGCTTCGGCCATGGTCACGCCGTCAATATCGGTCAGGGCCAGCATGGCCGGATCGAAGCTGCCCGCCATGGCGCGGCTGCACCCCATGGAGGCGGCGAAACGCGAGCCTTCCTCGTCGCCAAAGGCCACGATTTCGATGGCGACATCGAGACGCCGCCGGGCGCGATGCAGGGCCTCGACGCAGTCAATGGCCAGGGTCACGCCCAGAGCCCCGTCATAGGCCCCGCCATTGCGCACCGAATCGATATGGGAGCCGAACATCAGGGCCGGTCGCTCCGGCGTCGTCGCCTCATAGCGCCCCACCAGATTGCCCGCCGCATCGATGCGCACGCTCATCCCCGCCTCGCCCATCCAGACCGAAAGCTGGTCGAGCGCCGCCTTGTGCGCGGGCGTCAGAAAACGTCGGCAAAGGCCGTCCGCCGTCTCGCTGAACGGGGGACGCCGCATCAGGTCGCAACGCAGAACCGCCCGGGCGCCCATGTCAAATCCCGGCGTCATCAACTGCCCCGATAGGTCGAATAGCCGAAGGGCGAGACAAGCAGGGGCACGTGGTAGTGACGGGTTGCGTCCTGGACATGGAACTCGATGGCGACACATTCCAGAAAGCCGGGATCCGCCGTGTTCGCGCCGGTCCTGCGAAAATAGGCCCCGATCTCGAATTCGATCCGATAGCGGCCTTCCGCCAGCTGGTCCGCCGCCGCCAGTCTCGCACGGCCATCGGCGTCGGTGGCGGTGCTGACGATCGAAACGCCCGGCGCGGTGAGGCTGAGCAGCCGGACTGTGACCTCGGCGGCGGGCTGTCCAGATGTCAGATCGAGAATATGGGTGGACAGGCCGCTCATGAGGCTGCGCCGTCTTCGAGGGCTTCGGCCCTGGCCGCATAGCGTCGCGACAGGACGGCGCAGGCCATCAGCTGCATCTGGTGAAAGATCATCAGCGGCATGATCATTGGCCCGACCAGGGCCGCGGGAAACAGGACACTGGCCATCGGCACGCCCGACGCCAGGCTCTTCTTGGAGCCGCAGAACACCGCCGTGATCTGGTCAGGCGTGCTCAGCCCCCATCTGCGCGCCAGAAAGGTGGTCGCCGTCAGGGCGATGGCCAGCAGAACCGCATTGATGGCCAGGATCCAGGCAAGATCGCCCACGGACACCTTTGACCACAGCCCCTGAACCACCGCCGCGCTGAAAGCGGTATAGACCACCAGAAGGATCGAGCCGCGATCCACCAGACCCACCAGCGGCTTGTGCTTCGTCAGAAAGGACCCGATCACCGGGCGCAACAGATGGCCCACCGCAAAAGGCGCCAGCAGCAACAGGGCGATATTGACGAGCGAGCTTTGCAAGCTGCCCTGCGCCGCCCGCCCCATCAGAAGCTGCACCAGAAGCGGTGTCGCAAACACGCCCAGAAGATTGGACGCCGAGGCGCTGCAGATGGCGGCGGGCACATTGCCCCCGGCGATGGCGGTGAAGGCGATGGACGACTGCACGGTGGACGGCAGGAGGCACAGGAACAGAATGCCCACGCCGATGGCGGGGTTCAGATGGCCGCGCGCCAGAAAGGCGATGATCAGGCCCAGCACCGGAAACATGATGTAGGTGGCCGACAGGGACAGGCTGTGAATCTTCCAGGCCTTCCAACCGCCCACAATCGCCTCTCGCGACAGCTTGGCGCCGTGTAACAGGAACAGGAGCGCCACTGCCGCCGTGGTCGCATGACCGGCATAGACCGCATAGACGCCGCGACAGGGCGCCAGGGTCGACGCCGCCACGGTGCACAGAAGCGCCAGTATGAAGGGATCAATATTCAGTTTCATTCCATGGCTCCGCAGCGATCAGCCCACCTGCCCGGCGGCGGTCTGTGTGGGCGACACAGATCCAAACCTTAGGCCTGTCGCCTCCAGAGCCAAGTTGAGAATGATGGTGGTGAGAATGCCCAGCATCACCCCATTATGCAGATAACCTGCGATCTGGGGCGGCAGCCGGTCGAAAAAGTGTGGATTGATGTTGGGGATCAGGCCCATGGCCAGCCCAATCGCCACCACATAGAGCCGCTTGCGATTGCCGACAAAGTCGATCTGTCCCAGGGCCAGCACGCCATTGGCCGCCACCATGCCAAACATCACCAGAGCTGCGCCCCCCAGCACCGGGGCGGGAATGGCGGTGACGAGATAGGACAGCTTGGGAATGGCGCCCAGCATGACCAGCATCAGGCCCGCAGCCGCGCAGATATAGCGGCTGCGCACGCCGGTCATGGCGACGATCGCGACATTCTGGGAATAGGACGTGTAGGGCAGGCTGTTGAACACCCCGCCAATCAGGGCGCCCAGAGCATCCGCACGCAGGCCGCGCGCCAGATCCTTCGAGGTGACGGGACGATCCACGATGCGTCCCAGCGCAAACAGCATCCCGCTCGATTCCACCATGGTGATCAGCATGACGATGGTCATGGAAAAGGCCGCCGCCAGATCAAAGCGCGGGGCGCCGAAATGCAGGGGCGAGACCATGCTGAACCACTGGGCGGAGGCGACGCGCGCGAAATCCACTCGCCCGCCGATCCCGGCCAGCGCAAAGCCGCAGGCGATGCCGATCAGGATCGCGGTATTGGACACAAACCCCCGGCCAAAGCGAATGGTCAAGAGGATCACCGCCATGACGGCGGCTGCGACGCCCAGGCCCCAGGGCTCGCCCGCCGCGCCGCCAAGCCCGCCGGAAATCCAGTTGACCGCCACCCCCATGAGCGAAATGCCGATCAACAGCATGGCGGTTCCGGTCACCACCGGGGCGAACAGGGACGACAGGCGACTGAACAGGGGCGCGATGAACACGCCCAGAAGGCCCGAAACCATGGTCGCGCCGAAAATGCCGGGCAGGCCCAATGAAGGGTCGGACGCAATGGCGATGCTCGGACCTACCGAAACAAAGGTCACGCCCATCATGACCGGCAGCCGAATGCCGACAGGACCAAAGCCGATGCACTGAAGCAGGGTGACCATGCCGCAGGCCACGAGATCCGAACTGACCAGATAGGCCGTCTGGTCCGCCCCCAGATGCAGGGCGCTCGCCAGCACCAGTGGCACGGTCACCGCGCCCGCATACATGGCCAGAACATGCTGGATCGCCAGCACGATCAGCTTTGGCGGCGCCAGCATCTGGTCGACCGGATGATTCGACATTGCGTCATTCCCACGAAATACACGACGCCGCAGACTGCATCCCTGCGACCGCCAGCCCCACCCCGTCGCCGTCCAAACCCGACCGGCGCCGAAGCATTGCGCATTTGCAAGGCGCGGCCAGACCTGACCGCTTCAGAAAGACGCAGTCTCGTCCCGCCGCTGCCCAGTCTAGGGCGCCGCGTCCGAGGCGCAGCCAAAGCCATTTTGTAAGTAAGTATTTCATGCATAATTGCCCAGTTTCTGAGCTTGGGCGCAAGCCGCTGTTCATCCAGGCGGCGCCGACAGACATTCGCCGAGAGCGGTCGAGACGCGTCTGGCCTTCTTCGGACCTGTCGCGCAGGCTAAGGCCTTGGGCGATCAGCCGCCACGGGTTAGCGTGACGGGACGCAACGGGGCGGCGGCGCTCGCATGATGGTCTGACAGGGGGCGACTTGGCGAAAAACCTGCTTCTCAAAAACGCCGACATGATCGTCACCATGGACGATCAGCGTCGGGAGCTGAGCCGCGGCTGGGTCCATATTCGCGACGGGATGATCCACGCGCTTGGCCAGGAATCGCCGCCGGATGGGCCGATGGACGAGACCCTTGATCTGGCCGGACATCTGGTCAGTCCGGGCCTGATCAATACCCACCACCACATGTTCCAGAGCCTGACGCGGGCGGTTCCCGCCGCGCAGAACGCCAGTCTGTTCGGCTGGTTGCAGGCCCTCTATCCGATCTGGTCGCGCATTACGCCGGAAATGATCCGGGTCTCGACCCAGACCGCCATGGCGGAGCTTTTGCTGAGCGGCTGCACCACCTCTTCCGACCATCTCTACCTGTTCCCGAACGGCGCGCGTCTGGACGACTGCATCGAGGCGGCGGGCGAGATCGGCATGCGATTCCATGCGGCGCGCGGGGCGATGAGCATCGGCGAAAGCGACGGCGGACTGCCGCCGGATTTTCTGACAGAGCAGGAACCGGCGATCCTGAAGGACACCCAACGCCTGATCGAGGCCTATCACGACCCCAGGCCAGGCGCTATGGTGCGTGTGGTGGTGGCGCCCTGTTCGCCCTTTTCCGTCTCCCGCGGGCTGATGGCCGATTCGGCCAGGCTGGCGCGGCAATATGGCGTGTCGATGCACACCCATCTGGCCGAGGACCGCGACGACGTGGCCTACAGCCTGGAAAGGTTCGGCCTGACGCCCGCCCGCTACGCCGAGGATCTGGGCTGGCTGGGACCGGATGTGTGGCACGCCCACTGTGTTCAGCTCGACCGCGAAGGCGTCAGCCTGTTCGCAAAGACCGGCACGGGCATCGCCCATTGCCCCTGTTCCAACATGCGGCTGGCGTCGGGCATCGCCCCCATTGGACGGATGCGCAAGGCGGGCGTGCCTGTCGGGCTGGGCGTGGACGGCTCCGCCTCCAACGACTCCGGCAGCCTGATGGCGGAGATGCGGCAGGCCATGCTGCTCCAGCGGGTCAAATATGGCGCAGGCGCCATGACCGCCCGGCAGGCGCTGGAAATCGCCACGATCGGGGGCGCTCAGGTGCTGGGCCGCAATGATGTGGGCAGGCTGGCGCCAGGCATGGCCGCCGATCTGGCGATCTTCCGGCTGGACGGGCTGGCGTTCGCGGGCGCCCTGCACGATCCGGTGGCGGCGATGGCCTTTTGCGGGCCGGTCGCACCGGTTCACACCCTGGTCAATGGCCGGTTCGTCGTGCGCGATGGCCAGTTGACCACGCTTGATCTTGGCAAGCTGATCGCCCGGCACAACCAGTTGGCGGCTGAACTCGTCAATGGCTGATCCGGACTATTTCAGAAGATAGGCGCGCAGCAGGTCGCAGGCGTGCGCCAACCGCTCTTCCCGCCAGCCCTTGTCGCGCAGGTCGACGCCCAGAACCGCCGACATGGAATAGGCGTTGGCCAGATGAAACCGGCTGAGCGCGGTAATGGTGACATAGACCTGCACAGGATCCAGCGGCTCCCGGAACAGCCCCTTGGCCTGACCGCTCGCGATCAGGGCCTTGAGCGTCTGTTTGAGAGTGCTGGCCGCCTCCGGCACGGGCTTGGAGCGCGAGACGAACTTGCCCTGCATCATGTTCTCCGCCCGCAACAGGCCCTCGAACATCGGGTGCGCCTGAAAATACAGGAAGGTGAAGCGCATCAGCTCAAGAATGCCTTCCAGAGGCTCTTCAAGATTGATCGCCAACTCCGCCTCATTGCGACGCAGATCGCTATAGGCGGCCTCCAGAACGGCGACATAGAGGCCCTTCTTGTCGCCGAAATAGTGGTAGAGCATGCGAATATTGCACCTGGCCGACTTGGCGATCTGGTCGATCCGGGCGCCGGAATAGCCGTGCTGGGAAAACTCCTTCAGCGCCGCCTTCATCAGGGCGGCCTTGGTGCGCTCCGCATCGCGCTTCTTCACCACCGGCGATTTGGCCTTAGTCGTCGGCGCGGCCTCAATTGTCAAACTCATCACCATCGACTTCAGTCCTGCACGTCTCAATGGCTAGCGCATTGCTCCTTGCAGGAGAAGTCGGGAAAACACCGCGACACGGCGGACGCTTTTGGCTGCGACCTGCCCCTTTGTCAGGCGCGACAGCCAAAATATGCGGCGATCCGGACGAAGTTCAGCGGCCGGGGCCTGCGCCTCGGCTGACAAGACCGGCGCCGGCGCCTCAGGCTCGCGCTGCGAACTCTTACGGTCTGTGTCGGCGAGCGACATGGCGCCGCGCGTCGAAAGAAGGCCCGCATGATCCTTTCCGCCCTCGACCGCTTCTTTGGCCTGACGCGTCACGGAACGACCATCCGCACCGAAATACTGGCGGGCCTGACCACCTTCCTGACCATGGCCTATATCATCGTGGTCAATCCGAACATGCTGGGCGAAGCGGGCCTGCCGGTCGCCGCGGTCGCCGTCGCAACCTGTCTGGCTGCGGGCTTTGGCAGCATCCTGATGGGGCTGATGTCAAACTACCCCCTGGCGCTGGCGCCGGGCATGGGGCTGAACGCCTATTTCACCTATACGGTCGTCAAGGGCATGGGCGTGCCCTGGGAAACCGCACTGGGCTGCGTGTTCCTGTCTGGCGTCGCCTTTCTGATCCTGACCGTCGCGGGCGTGCGCCAGATCATCATCAACGCCATCCCCAAGTCCCTGTTCGCCTCGGTCGCGGGCGGGGTGGGTCTGTTCATCGCCTTTATCGGTCTGAAGGACGCGGGGATCATTGTCAGCAATCCCGCAACCTCGGTCAGCCTTGGCGACCTGACCCAGCCAACGGCGGCCCTGTCGCTCGGCGGGCTCGTGCTGATCGCGGCCCTCCAGGCGTGGAAGGTCAAGGGCTCCATGCTGATCGGCATACTGGCGACAGCGGCGGCGGGCTGGGCCATGGGGCTCGCCCATGTCAAACCCGCCGCCTATAGCCTGGACGCCCTGTCATCGACCGCCTTTCGCCTCAACATAGCCGGCGCCCTGAACCTGAAGGGCGGACTGGGCGTTGCGCTGGTGGAAATCGTGTTCGTCTTTCTGTTCGTTGACCTGTTCGATAATGTCGGGACCCTGGTCGCCGTCACCAAGAAGGCCAATCTGGTCGACCAGACCGGCGCAATTCCCCGCCTGAACCGCATCCTTCTGGCGGACAGTTTCGCCACCATCTTCGGCTCCATGGCCGGCACCAGCACGGTCACCACCTATGTGGAGAGCGCAGCGGGCGTGGCCGAAGGCGGGCGCACGGGCCTGACCGCCGTGGTCGTGGGCATGCTCTTTCTGGTCGCCCTGTTCTTTGCGCCCCTGGTCCAGGCCATACCGACAGCGGCCACCGCGCCAGCCCTCATCCTTGTCGGCGCCCTGATGATCGGCGCCCTGGCGGAAGTCGAGTGGGAGGATCCGATGGTGGCCATTCCCGCCTTTCTGACGGTGATTATCGTGCCCCTCAGCTATTCCATCGCCAATGGACTGGCCTTTGGCCTCACCAGCCACGCCGTCCTGAAACTTCTGCGCGGCAAGGCCCGTCCCGCCGACATTCCGCTGATGATTCTGGCGGTCCTGTTCGTCGCAAGGTTCATCTACCTGGCGAAGGGCTAGTCCGCGCGAATCCCCGGACGCCTTGGAAGGAAACGCTTGCGGCGCCTCTATGTAAGTACATTTTGCATACATAAGGCGCCTGTCCGAAGGCATCTGCACAAGAGTGCGGCGCCGATGAACCTATTAAGACGCGTTCATCATCTGGCTGGTTGGCGCCGATCCGCTTTGCCCCCCGAAGTGTGCTGATCGCCGCCCCGCCATGCTGGACCACAAACAGCAGGCGGCTCCCTGCGGCGCTATGAGGGGGTATCCACATGATCAGAAAACATGCGCTTCTGGCCGGGACATCGCTCGCGATCCTGGCCCTCGCCAATACATCCGCCCTGGCCGCCGCGGCCGCAGACTCCAGCGCGCCCAGCACGATCGAAGAAGTCGTGGTCACGGCGCAAAAGGTCGAAACCAATCTGCAAAAGACGCCTCTGGCCATTACCGCCCTCAGCGGCGCGGCCCTGGACCAGGCGCATCTTGTCGCGCCCAAGGATCTGGACAACATCGTGCCGGGGCTGGTGGTCAACACCACGCCGTCCAACCCGCTGGCGATCACCATTCGCGGCGCGGGCTATGAAGGCATCGAAAACACCTCCGCCCAGCCGGGCGTGTCGTACAATCAGAACGGCGTCTATATCGCCAGCCCGATCTCGCTGAACGCCAACTTCCTGGACGTCGACACGGTGGAAGTGTTGCGCGGACCGCAAGGAACGGTGCTGGGCCAGAACTCCGACGGCGGCGCGATCAATGTCACGACCACAAGGCCCAAGCTTGGCCAGTATAACGGCTACATTGATCTGAGCGCCGGCAGCTTCAATTATGACCGGGTTCGCGCTGCAGCCAATATTCCGATCGGCGACACCGCCGCCATTCGCTTCGCCATTCAGCAGGAAGCGCATGACGGCTGGGCCAACGCCACCAGCGTTCCCGGCACGAACGGCAAATATGATCTTGAGAACGAGGACAGCCTGAACGGCCGCTTCGACATCCTGTGGAAGCCCACAGCGCCCCTGTCCGTCGAGCTCTGGGCCGAGCACTATTCCAACAGCACCAATGGCGACGCCTACAAGAACCTGCTCGACCCCAATCCCAACCCGCGCCAGTTGACGCAGGACTGGCCGTCCAAGATGAAGCAGGGTGCGGACAATGTGGCCCTGAACGTCGGCTATGACCTGGGCTGGGCGACGGCCAAGGTCATTGGCAGCTATCAGCAGGGCAAGCTCAACAGCTCTGAAAATCTGGACAAGCTGAGCTATGCGACGGCCCTGCCGATCCTGGGCGTGCACGATATTGATGTGGTGAACAACCGCGCGGGCCACAGCTATACGGCTGAGTTCGATCTGGTGTCCAAGCCCGGCGGCAAGGTCGACTGGATCGCCGGCGGCTTCTACCTGTTCCAGCGCTACAATGAAGCTGTGGAAGAATATCAGTACAACAACAATGCGGCGAACCAGAAGGCCTATGCGGCTGGCGGTTTCAATTTCTATGCGCCCTTTGGTTTGCCGGTCAACCTGACCCCGACCAATCCCTATTACGGCGAAACAGCAGGCTTCAATGGACCGGTCGCCTTTGAAACGCGCGACACCCAGAAGCTGGCCTCAGGCTCGCTCTACGCCCAGGCGACCTATCACTTCACGGAAAAGCTGCGCCTGACCCTGGGCGGACGCGGGACGGTGGATAATCAGATCGGCGTCATCCAGGACTATTTCGGCCTGCTCGACCGCAATAACGGCGTGTCGCGCGCGACCGAAAAGGCCAAGTTCAGAAAGGCGACCGGCCGGGCTGAGCTGGAATACGACGTCACCCCGCTCAATACGGTCTATGGCATGGCCTCGAACGGCATCAAGCCGGGCGGCGCCAACCTCAATCCGTCCGCCGTCGCCATTCCGCTGGTGTTCGCGCCCGAGCGGGTGGAGGCGCTCGAAGTCGGCTCGAAGAACGAGTTCTACGACAAGACCCTGCGGATCAACGTTTCGGCCTTCTACAACAAGATCCATGACTTCCAGGTCGATTCCGAAGACCCGCTTCCCTTCCAGGGCGGTCTGACGAACATCAAGGAATCGCATGTGGACGGCATTGAAGCAGAGGTCACACAGCTTCTGCCCTTCAATCTGCGCATCGACGCCAACGCCACGCTTCAGGAAAGCAAGGTCGACAACCACCAGCAACTCTTCGACCCGGCCGTGGCTGAAAAGATCGACATCGCCAATGGCGGGCCCTTCAACGGCAATGACGTCTCACAGCGCTTCGGGGCCTTCTATTCGGCCAATAGTGACGTCTTCGGCCACCAGCTTCCAAAGGTGCCGCCCTTTACCGGGAATGTGTCGCTCCAGCACGCCTACTATTTTGCGAGCGGCGCGAAGCTGCAGTCCAGCCTGCATCTGATCTACCGCAACCCCTACTATTTCCGGATCTATAACAGCCCCTCCACGGACAAGGTGCCGCAACAGCGTCAGCTTGACATGAACCTCAGCTATCTGTCCGCAGACAAGCACTGGCACGCTGACCTTGTCGTGGTGAACCTGACGGACAGCGATTCCGTCAATTCTCGCTACACGGACAATTTCGGCACTTTCATCACGGCCAACTACTATGTGCCGCCGCGCCAGATCATTGCGCGGATCGGATATAACTTCTGATCACTGTCACGGCAGGGTCCCCTCGGATCTCAGGATCCGGGGGGCTTCTCCTTTGGCTCAAGTCAATATCGCCATGCCCGAGGACCGCACCGAGAGCCTTTTTTGAGCCGATGACAGGCCGCCCCTAAGCAACGGCGGCGGGCAGGCTGACCGTGCGGCGTTTATAACTATAGTCCAAGATCCCGGCGTAACAGCTCCAGGTCACCAGGGAATGCAGGGTCTGCTGGGCGGCCGCATATTGCATGTGGTCCTCCAGCTCGGCGCGGAAACGCGCCGTCGGCGCGCTGTGTCCCGGCCGCTCCTTCAGGACGCGCAGCAGGTGGGCGGCGGCGGGAACGAAGCGCACGAGATGTTCAGCAAAGAGGACCTTGCGGGCCGCCTCGTCCGCCTCGGCGAAGATCCGACCCGCCGCCGTCAGGTTCAGATCTGCGCCCTTGATCTCTGCAAATTCCAGAATATGCAGACACTGGGCCACAGACATCAGCTCGGCGCGGCCGATATGAAGCTCCCTTGTCAGGGCGGTGATCGCGGCCGCGCCCTGATGGTCGCGAACCAGGGTCTCGCACAGGGCTTCGATCTGATGGGCGGTGACGGCGGGAAGGGGCTGGGCGAGGCCGCCGTTCTGGTTGCGATTGGCGCGGATGGAGTCAACCGTGCGGGTCGTCAGGGCCGAATAGATCTCGTCCACCACCTCGCGAAACGCTGAGTCCATGCGGTTGCGGGGCTGGGGCAAGTCGATGTCCAGCTCCAGGCTGATCCGACCGGGATCGGACGACAGGACCACAATACGGTCGCACATGAGCACCGCCTCCTCGATATTGTGCGTCACCATCAAGACCGCCCGGGTGGGCAACCTTCCCGCCGCCCACAGATCGATGAAATCCGTCCGCAGGTTTTCAGCTGTGAGCACGTCGAGCGCAGAAAACGGCTCGTCCATCAAAAGCACGGTCGGCTGAACCACGGTGGCGCGGGCGAAGCCGACCCGCTGGCGCATGCCGCCGGACAACTGGCGCGGATAGGCGTCTTCAAAGCCTTTCAGGCCAATGGTCTCAATGGCCGCCACGGCACGGTCGGCGGCGTCATGAGGTCGCACGCCCAGCGCATCCAGACCCGCCTCAACATTTTGCCGCACCGTCAGCCAGGGGACCAGGGCGAAGGTCTGGAACACCATCGCCACGCCCCGGCCGGGCCCGTCGACGGTCTTTCCCAGATAGGTCGCGCGCCCCGATGTGGGTTTGACCAGACCAGAGGCGATCCGCAGCAGGGTCGACTTGCCAGACCCTGAGCGGCCCAGCAGGCCGAGAATCTCCCCATCCTTCAGGCTGACATTGATGTGTTCCAGCACGCTCAGCGGCTTGTCGGACTCCGTGGAATAGCTCATCGACACATCTTCCAGACGGATGACGGGCTCGGTCGGCGTCGCGCTTGCGGGGGATTTCCGGGTCAAAAGCTCATCCTCAATCCAGACGCGCCCGGCGTTCGGCCAGCGCATAGAGCGGGCGCCACACCAGACGGTTCATCGCAATCACCATCAGGGACATGAGCGCGACGCCAAGAATAATCCGGGGATAGTCGCCCCTGGCCGTCATCTGAGCGATATAGGCGCCCAGGCCAGAGCCGTTCAGCCGGGTCGCCCCCCAACTGACCGCCTCGGCCACAATGCTGGCGTTCCAGGCGCCGCCAGAGGCGGTGATGGCGCCGGTCACGAAATAGGGGAAGACGCCGGGCAGCATCACGTCTCGCCACCAGCGCCAGCCATGAATGTGGAACATGGTCGCCGCCTCGCGAAAATCGGTCGGAAAGGCCGAGGCGCCTGCAATGACATTGAACAGAATGTACCATTGGGCGCCCAGGATCATCAGCGGGCTAAGCCACACCGTCGGATTGGCGTGGAAATGGACCAGCAGATAAACCACCGCCGGAAACAGCAGATTGGCCGGAAAGGCCGCCAGAAACTGCGCCACAGGCTGCACACGCGACGACAGGCGGGGATTGAGGCCGACCCAGATCCCGACCGGCGTCCAGATCAGCGAGGCCAGGACAATCAGCACCGACACCCGCAACAGGGTGAGCCCGCCATTGGCCAGCACCTCGCCAAGATCGCGCACCGTGATGACGCCAGCCTCAAAGCGCAGGAGCGCATAACCGCCCCACAGGCCCATCATCGCCACCGCGCCAAACCAGACGATGCTGATCACACGCCGCCCGCCCGTGCTGAGCGCCGCGCGCGTCAGACCGTCGGGCAGAGCCAGTCTGGCCCGCGCCAGATGGTCGACCATCCGCCCAATGGGGGAGAGCGCCCGCCGGACTCCGCTTGCGCCCTCAAACAGGCTGTAGATGAAGCTCTTGCCGACGATCTGGGATGCGCTTTGCTCGACCCGGAAGCGCTCGGCCCACACGACCAGGGGCCGAAACAGCACCTGATCATAGGCAAGGATCGTCGCGGACATGGCCAGCACCGCCCAGCCCACAGCGCCCAGATCCCTCTGCTGGATCGCAAGCGCCACATAGGAGCCGACACCGGGCAGGGTGATGCGCACATCCCCGACGGAAATCGCCTCCGCCGCGACCACGAAGAACCAGCCGCCAGACATTGACATCATCATGTTCCAGAATCATGTTCCAGACCAGACCCGGCAGGGCGAATGGAACCTCCAGCCGCCAGAACCTCTGCCAGCCCGAAAACCGAAAGCCGCGCGTCGCCTCCGCAAGGTCCAGCGGCACGGTGCGCAGGGACTGGTAGAAGCTGAAGGCCATGTTCCAGGCCTGGCTGGTGAACACCGCAAAGACCGCCGCCAGTTCCGGTCCGATCATCCGGCCCGGAAACAGGGCGACGAAGAACACGACGGTGAACGACAGATAGCCAAGGATCGGCACCGATTGCAGCACATCCAGCAGCGGGATCAGCACCATTTCCGCGCGACGACTTTTCGCCGCAAGGGTCGCAAAGCTGAGGGTGAAGACCAGCGACGCCGCCATGGCCTGCAACATGCGCAAGGTCGTGCGCAGCGCATATTCCGGCAGGGCGCGCGGATCCAGGGTGATCGGCGACTGATGCGCCAGATCGAACCGCTGACCAAGGTGACGCCCACCCACCGCAATCAGCGTCGCACAAACCACCAGCACCAGAAAGGCGCCGGCATTGCGCCAGTCGGGCCGGTGCGCGCGCAATGCGAATGCGGTCGAAGCCCGGGCGGGAGCGTTCATCCTATGGCTTTCCGTGACCCATCAAAGCCCAGGGGCGGATGACGCCGGACCCTTCGCTTCATCCACCTTAAGCGCATCGGACGCAGGCGCCGATGATCCATCTCAAACACAACTTCGTGCGCAGCGCCGCCCGAATGGTCGCGCGAGGCCAGAGCTTGGGGCTAGAATCGATTTGCGATTTACAAACGGCCTCTTCCAGACTTCGATCGCGAGGCATCATTGACTGAACAGGACACGAGCCATGACAAGACGGATTGATCCCATTCGCGCACTGGGTCTGGCCGCCTGTGTCGGCGCCATGGCCGCCGCGCCCGCGGCCATGGCTGAAACGCCGCTCATCGACATCTACAAGGCCATTCACGAACACCCCGAACTTTCCCATTTCGAAGCCGACACCTCGGCGCGTCTGGCCAGCGAGCTTCGCGCCGCGGGCTACGAAACCACCGACCATGTCGGCGTCTATGGCGATGGGGCCAGGGCCTATGGGGTGGTCGGCCTGATGAGGAACGGCAAGGGGCCGGTTCTGATGGTCCGGGCCGACATGGACGCCCTGCCCGTCGTGGAGGAAACCGGCGCGCCCTATGCCAGCCATGCGCGGGGCAAGACGGTAGCGGGACAGGATGTGGGCGTGATGCACGCTTGCGGGCACGACATTCACACCTCGATCCTGATCGGCCTGGCGCGCGCCATGGCCGCTTCCAGATCCAGATGGCGCGGCACGTTGATGCTGGTGGGTCAGCCGTCAGAAGAGACAGTGGACGGCGCGCGCGCCATGCTGGCCGACCACCTCTATGAGCGCTTCGCCCGACCGGACATGATCATCGGACTGCATGACGGCTCCGACCAGCCTGCGGGCAAGGTGTCTCTGGCCATCGGCGCGGCCCAGTCCGGGACGACCTCCATCGATGTCGCCATCCGCGGCGTCGGCGCGCATGGCGCCATGCCGCAAATGGGCCGCGACCCGGTCGTTCTGGCCGCCCAGTTCATCACCCAGATCCAGACCATCATCAGCCGAGAGGAAGACCCGCAGGATCCGGCCATCATCACGGTCGGCTCCATCCATGGCGGCACAAAGCGCAACATCATCCCTGACGAGGTGAAGCTGCAACTCACCACCCGCTACTTCACCGACAAGGGTCAGGAAACCATCATTTCCGGCATTCGACAGATGGCGCAGGGCGTCGCCGTCTCCGCCGGTCTGCCGCCGGAAAAGGCGCCGATCGTCACCATTGTGGACCGTGAATCCGCACCCGCCACCTATAATGACCCGGTCCTGTCCAATCGGGTGCGCACGGTCCTGATCCGCACTCTCGGCAAGGAAAACGTGATCGACGCCAAGCCAATCACGCCGAGCGAGGATGTCGGCCTATTCGGCCTGCCAGGACACCAGATTCCCCTCGCCTATTTCTGGCTGGGCGCCGCCAATCCCGCCGCCTTCGAGGCCGCCGCCGCCAAGGGTCAGACCCTGCCCGGGCCGCACAATTCGAAGTTCCTTCCGGACCCTGAGCCCACCCTGGCCGCGGGCGTCAAGGCCATGTCGGCTGTGGCGACCAGCTTGCTGCAATAGAGCTCGTATCCGGTCAGGACACGGCGGCTTGCGGCTTGTACGTCCAGACAGACAACCATCGAAAAATCCGCCAGCCTGTGGGGTTCAGCTTGAACCTCGCAGGCTCAGCGCGGGCAGCCCTGACCCAGTTCCACGCACCGTCCGTCAATATCGGCGGGCGACTTGACGCCGAGCATGGGGGCCAGGGTGGGGGCGATGTCCACCGTCTCCATCGAACTGGCCTCGATCTGACCCGTCACGCCCGGCCACCAGACAAGGATCGGCACCTGCCGGTCATAGTCCCATGGCGAGCCGTGTCCGGCGACCGTATCCCACGGGCTCCCCGGAACGCCCTGGGTCGTGCCCTCCTTGTAGGCGATGATGATGTCGCCGCTGCGCTCACGATCAAAGCTCTCATTGAAGCGTTCGGCCAGGGTCAACTGTTCGACCGCCTTGCCCTTGGGCGGCGTGGCGGCGGCCACCTCATCTGCGGTGAAGGCGCGCGCAACTTCGGGCCGCTTGTTGAGCCAGTCGACCGCCGCCTGGATGATGTCGGGACGACGCTTCTCATCAACAAGGCCAAGGCCGAAAACGAGTTGGCGCGGATCTGCGCCCACAATCGGGTCATAGGTCAGGCCCACTGATTTTTTCAGAAAACCAGCCAGATCCCTCAGGGTGACGCCGGGATCTATCCTTTGCGCGGGCGCGCCGAGCCGCTCTGGCGCGTCAATGCTGCCATGGTCAGCGGTCAGCACCACCAGATAGGGAGCGCCTGCGCTGTCGAGCCGGGCGAACAGCTCGCCCAGAGAGGCGTCGAGCGCGGCCATCTGGGCGCACATCTGCGCGCCGCCAGGGCCGAACCGATGGCCGATATGGTCCGTGGCGGACAGGCTGATCGTCAAGAGACCACGCC
Source organism: uncultured Caulobacterales bacterium (assembly GCA_903858685.1). Classification (GTDB taxonomy): domain Bacteria; phylum Pseudomonadota; class Alphaproteobacteria; order Caulobacterales; family Caulobacteraceae; genus CAIMFV01. The sequence goes on from CAIOJR010000082.1 coordinate 50,487, forward strand.
CGGCGCCGCGGCCCAGCTTTTGGCGCTCGACCAGATCACCCGCGAACTGGACCGTCAGATGATCCAGCATGGGCGAAGCGCGCAACTCGCCCGCAAAGGCGGATGATGCGATCCAGCCCTCGCCGGTCTCAGACTCCGCATTTGTGTCCGGCGGCACATGGTCCGACCAGGTGGTCTGGCCGATGGTGAAAGGATGCTCATGCC
>CAIOJR010000083.1 GCA_903858685.1 uncultured Caulobacterales bacterium
CCGCCCTTGACGGTGATGTTGTGGGTCACGGTGTCGGCGTTCTTGAACTCGACCTTGTCTCCGGCATGAACGCTCAGGCTGGCGGAGGAAAAGGTCTGGTTGGACTGGGTGACGGCCAGATCGGCGGCCAGAGCGGGCATGGCCAGGGCCAGGACAGACAGGGCGGCGATATAGTTGATTTTCATGACGTGTCCTCAGGTCTTCAAAGGGGGGGTGTCAGCGGTGGACCAGCGAACCGAATGGCGCCAGTGCAACCCACAGGTTGGCATAGAGAGTGTTGTTGTCGCTGGCGTGTTGCCTGTCGCCGTTGAACTCGGAATAGGCCACGTATTGCAAGCCGACCCGGGCATTCAGCCAATAGAGCGGCGAGTTGGGCTTGCCCCAGGGCACATAGGCCAGCTCCACCACATAGCCCTGGGTGTTGGCGCCCGGGCCGTACTGGGCGGCGTCGCTGGTCCCTGTGGTGCGGAAGACCTGCACTGAGGGCGTCCAGGTGTCGTTATAGCTATAGGTCAGGTCAGCGCGCGCGGTGTCGAGGTGATCCTTCGGGTTGGTCCCCAAAAGGATCGACGAGGCCTTCAGGTCCTGGTCTTCATGCAGCAGAACCGCGTGGGCCGAGATGACGTTGAGCTTGCCGATATACTGGTAGGTCGCATCGACGGCCCAGTCGTTGATGGTGTCGGTTCCGGCGGAAACGTCGCCGCCGGGATAGCGGTCGCCATGGATGCCAAAGGCGCCGACCTGCACGGTCTGGGTCACGCCGATATCGTGCAGAAGCGCGGCGCGCCAATAGGGAAGGACGCCGCTGAAGCGGTCCGTTGTGCTTCCCGTGCCTGCGCCAAGACGACCCGCCAGTTGCCGGTTGAGCGGCAGATAGGCCGAACCTTCGAGATAGAGGGTGTCGTCCCAGAGAAGATAGGCCCCGCCACCGACGACCTGCTGGCCCAGACCGCCGTCAATCAGGGTTGAGGCGACCGGGGAAGGCGCCAGCCCGGAAGCGTTGTACGGAAAGCCCCAGGCGGGGGTGCTGTTCCACACGTCCTGAACCGTGGGATTGTTGTTGAAGTCGATGCCGATGACGGAATCCCGCCCCAGTATGGTCGCCTCCGCCGCGTGGCGCACATCGACATTGTCTATCGAGAAGCTGCGACCGATTCCGTCAAAGGTCGCCTGGGAAAAGGCGCCCCAGCCGCCGCCGATCTTTCCAGCGTAGAAGGCCGAGATCTGATCAACGGCGAAATTGTCGTTGGGACCGAAATGGGCCGCGGGCGGCGGGTTCTGGTCCGCCTTGGTGTGGGTGTCGGAGGCCTGCAACATGAGCGCGATGGGCAATTGCTTGCTCTTGCCGTCCGAGCTTTGGTAGCCATAGAGCTTGAAATCGCGGCCGTAGGGCTTCAGTTGCGGACCAAAGCCGCTGACATGGCAGGCCTGACATGGCTGTCCTGTCTGTTGGGCGAAGCTGGGGACTGCGGCGGCGGGAGACGCCGTCAGTAAGAGCGTGCCCGTTACGGCCACTGCGCTCAGGCTCGCCCCAAACGGATGGAGGAGCCCATTGCGAACGGCGTCAAGCCAGCGCCTGGTGTGAAAATGCAAGGTCCCGCCCCCCTCAGTCGATTGCACGACGCCATGTTCGACGATGCCCACATCGCTGATCCCGACAGCATCAGAATCTGATCAATATTTGAGCGCTAACTGGTCAATAATTAGCTAACACCTTACCCGTCGCTTTGCTTGACGACGTAGAAAGGGGGCGGGTGTATTTCACCCGCCCCCTGTAGTGACAACGCCTTGATACTTTGAAGGTGGCGAATAGATCGCAGCGCCTAGGCTGCTCTGTTCGCCCCATGCGAGGAGGCGGGCGCGTCGCTGACGGTGGAGAACTTGTTGACAAGGGCGACCAGTCGGTCGGCCTCGTCTGTCAGCGATGTACAGGCGGCATTGGACTCTTCGGCCAAGGCCGCGTTTTGCTGGGTCACCGTGTCCAGATTGGAGATGGCGGCATTGACTTCCTGAAGGCCTTTGGCCTGCTCTGACGCGGACTTGGCGATTTCGTCCACCCGCACGGCGATCAGGGCCACGTGGTCGACAATTTCCGACAGGGCGGTTCCGGTCAGACCGACCAGCTTGACGCCCTGATCCACTGACATGGCCGATGTGTTGATCAGTTCCTTGATCTGTTTGGCGGCGTCGGCGGAGCGCTGGGCCAGGGCCCGCACTTCAGAAGCCACCACAGCGAAGCCGCGGCCCGCGTCGCCTGCGCGCGCCGCCTCGACGCCCGCATTGAGCGCCAGCAGATTGGTCTGGAAGGCGATTTCGTCGATCACGCCGATGATCTGGGTGATTTCGCGTGATGAACTGGCGATGGAGTTGATGGCATCGACGGCCTGGGTCACGACGCCCCGCGACTTTTCAGCCCCGGTCCGCGCCTGATTGACCATCTGCGAGGTCTCGCTGGCGATTTTCAGGGTGTTGCTGACGGTCGCCGTGATCTGATCATGGGCCGCGGCGGTCTGTTCCAGGGTTGCGGCCTGATGCTCAGCGCGGCGCGCCATTTGCTGGCTGCCGTCGGCGAGCAGGGTCGCAGCGTCGGACACGGCCTCGCTCGACAGTCGGATTTCATTCAGCGCGTTTCCGAGTTCCAGAATGGCGTGGTTGAAGTCCATCCTCAGGCGCTTGTATTCTTCCGGGAAGAAGGTGGAGATGTTCTTGCTCAGATCGCCGGCGGCGAGGCGCTGGAGATGTTCGGCCAGCCCTTCGACCATGGATTTCTGTTCGCCCGCCACCTTGGCCAGCACCTTGGACTGTTCTTCGCGTTCCTGTTCCTGTTCCCGGCGGAGCGCGTCCTGCTGCTCGCGCATCAAATGGTTGTCCAGGATGCCGGCGCGGAACACGGCGAGCGACTTGGCCATGTCGCCAATCTCGTCCTGGCGTCCCTGGAACGGCGTTTCCGTGGCCAGATCGCCATTGGCCAGAACCTTCATATAGGCGGTGGTTCGCACAATGGGGGTGACGACGCGGCGCGTGATGATGAACAGGCCGGCGGCGATGATGCCCACGACGGCCAGAGCGCCTGCGATCAGGATGCCCGTATAGAGTTTCAGTTGCGACTTCGCCAGATCTTCATTCTGGGTGTCGCGCTCTGTGGCCTTGTCGACAATATCATCCACAATCTTGCGGTGGGCGCGATAGATGTCTCCCAGCTTGGTCATCTCGGCGGAGACAGCGGCGGTGTCCTTGCTTTCGATGGCCGGCAGGACGCCCTTATTGATTTCGTTCCAAAACTTCTGCACCTCGACATCGCTTTGCTCCGTGATTTCGGCCTTTAGGTCGGCGTCGATCTTGGAGTTGGCCCAGTATTCGCGGCGGTCGCTATATTGCTGTTGCAGCAGGGCCAGTTTCTTCTTGTACTTGGGCAGATCGTCCGGATGCAGCACGGCCATATTGGCCTCAAGATAGGCCTCGATCACATAGAGCGGCGGCGGCAGGATATCGCCCAGCAGGTCCTTGCCGTCGGCGATGCGACTATAGATCGGTCCCGTCACTTCCAGCTTGGTCAGGGCCAGGCTCGCAAGCCCAATAACGCAGCCAAATCCAAGGCAGATCACAACGCCAAAGATCGCCATTGAGCGAGAGATCGAAATTTTCATCGGGTCACCGTCTGTAGTGAGGTCGGCTAATTGCAACAGTAAATCATGTAATCGTTAACATGGCGTACTACGGCGCATGACCTCTTTCGTCTGACGGGAAAATTTTTAAAATCTCAAATGATTGAGTGGAATACTGAAAATTAGTAACCGCGATGACCGAGATGCGCATATTTAAACACAATCTTCGATATATATGTTTGCAGGCGCCACACATTATTATTCCCCGTTGGGAAATTATCCGGCTGCAAATATTTATTATCTCAATTTCGCCGTCTTGCGGCGCGTATTTAAAGGCGAAATCTGAAAATAAAATGGCGCGTGCTCCCCGAGCACGCGCCAAACATTTACTTAGAAATTGAAGTGCGTTCAGGAGAGGAAAGTGCGTCCCCCGGCGGCCACTGGCGCCATTGCGTGAGGCTCGGCGGAGATCGAAGCGGTGGTCGCTGGCGCATCCATCACCTTTTTGAAGGCGACTTTGAACTTGGCCATGTCATCAGGCGTGCCGACTGATATGCGGACGGCTTTTGGCCAGACCGGCCAGACGCGGCCGATATAGACCTTCTCTGCCTGCAGGGCCGCGATCACGCCGTGGGCGTCTCGCCCGGTCTGGATCATGAAGCAGTTGGAATGGCTGTCGCCCACGAGCTGATAGCCGTTGGCCTTGAGCCAGGCCAGAGTGTCGCGGCGGGTGTCGCCGATCACCTTCTTGCGCGTGGGGATCAGGTCGGCGTCCGAGATCGAGGCGTGGGCCGCCGCCAGGGATGTGATCGGCATGGCGTTCTGATAATAGGGTTGCAGCTTGTCCAGCAGGTCCGGACGACCCATGGCCACGCCGCAGCGAATTCCCGCCATGCCGTAGATCTTGGAGAAGGTGCGCAGGATGATCAGGTCCTTGCCCGCCGCCACCTGGTCCACCACGGACTGTTCGTCCGACAGGTGGATATAGGCCTCGTCCACCAGCAGGATCGATCCGGCCGGCTTGTTTTCCAGCGCCCAGAGAATGTCTTCGCGCGGCGTGATCGTTCCGGTGGGGTTGTTGGGGTTACAGATATAGATCACGCCGGCCTTCGGGTCAGCCGACACCATCGCCTTGACGTCGTGTCCGATGGCGGCGGTCAGAGCGACCTTGTGCACCGGTGCGTTGGCCACCGCCGCCGCTGCAACGGGCGACTCATAGGACGGGTCCGCTGTCACCAGTCCTCGCGTCGGCGAGGTGAAGGCCAGAACCGTATAGTGCAAGGGCTCGGAAGATCCGGCGTAAACGGCGATGTTTTCCGGCTTCAGGCCATGCTGGGCGGCGTAGGACTTGATGAACGCATTCTGCACGCCGTTGCGGTCATAGCGCCCGCCCATGGGGGCGATGGCGGCCATGGCGTCAATCGCGGCCTTGCAGGGGCCCAGCGGGTTTTCATTGGCGTTGATGATCACAGCGTCTTCGGGCAGGACGCCCCGCCCCTGAGAGGCCATCTTGGCCTGAGCCATATCGGCTTCCGTCAGGATGGGAGCGGCTGCGGCCAGGGCGGCAAAGCCCAGAAACGACCGCCGGCCAAGCGCTGAGGGATCGGAAATGTTGTCAGTCATGAAACTATCCTTGTCTCGCTGGGGCGCTGAGCCCCAATGACGTCAGGATGTCTCGGGGGAGCGTTGTCTAGGACCAGACTGCGCCCGTTCCCGGCACGGGCGCAATACATGCGCCGCGCTCAGTTCAAACTCCGCTCATGCAGACTATTTTTGCTGCACATGGTCAGTGATTAGGCGCTCAATGGGGCCAGATGACATGCAGCCTGCCATTTACCGACCTGATCAGGGCGACTCAGTCGTCCCTGACCGGGCCGCGCCCCTTCAGGCGGGCGCCCGGAATTGTGGCGCTCACCAGCAGGGCCAGGCCCAGAATGGCAAGGCCGACAAGGAACATGTTGTGCAGGGCCAGCGCCAGGATGGTCTGGGTCGCATGGTCCATGCTGGCGGTGGTCGGGCTTGCCGGACCTGCGGCGCGGTTGGCGGCCAGGCCTTCCAGATCCGCCAGGCTGAAGGTGCGCGCACCAGCCACAGAGCGGGCCGCACTGGCCAGATTATTGGTGAGAAGCGTGCCGAACACGGCCACCCCGATCGTGGAGCCAATCTGACGGAAAAATTGCGAGCTTGCGGTCGCCACGCCGATATCGCGCGGCTCCACAGTGTTCTGGATCGCGACATTGAACAGGCTTTGACCCGGGCCCAGACCGATCCCCATGATGAAGACCCGCCAGCTCACATCCCAGACCGGCGTGCCGGTGCGTGTCTGAACCAGCAGGAACAGGCCCAGCAGCATCACGCCGACGCCCGCAAGCAACAACGTCTTGAAGCGTCCCGTCCGATTGACGATCAGGCCCGACGCCGTTGACGCCAGGATCATGCCCAGCATCAATGGCAGCATGGCGATGCCGCTGGCCGAGGGAGAGGCCCCGAGCCCAAGCTGCAGATAGAGCGGCAGAAAGGACATCACGCCCATGAAGGCCATGGAGACCAGCAAAAGCGCGCCATTGGCCCGGGTGAAGGTGGGATTGCGGAACAGGGCCAGCGGCAGGATCGGGTGGCTGGCGCGCGCCTCGGCCAGAACGAAGGCGACAAGGCCTGCGGCGGAAAAGGCCAGCAGTCCGACAATCCGTGGCGAGCCCCAGGCATAGTCGCGCCCGCCCCAGCTGAGCGCCAGCAGGAACGGGATGAAGGTCGTCACGATCAGGGCCGCGCCCAGCCAGTCGACCGTGCCCGGCACGCGTCGCGTCAGGGCGGGCATCTTCACAATGACCATGAACAGGGCGAGCAGCGACAGGGGCAGGTTGATGTAGAAAATCCAGCGCCAGCCATCGACCACGACCGGGCCCAGATGGGTGGCGCCGATCTGGGTGAAGAAACCGCCGACCAGCGGGCCAAGGATCGAGGCCAGTCCCATCACCGAGCCGAACAGACCCGCAAACCGTCCGCGCTCACGCGGCGGGAAGATGTCGGCGATGATGGAAAAGGCGGAAATCATCAGGGCGCCGCCGCCCAGCCCCTGCACGCCGCGAAACAGGATGAGCTGCACCATGCCGCCGCCATGGGCCGCATCGACGCCAAACAGGTTCAGCTCGAACTGGCCCGACATGCCGCACAGCGCCGAGCCCAGCGTGAACATGACCACGCCGCTCAACAGGACGGGCTTGCGTCCATAGAGGTCGGACAGCTTGCCATAGATCGGCACCATGACGGTCGAGGACAGAAGATAGGCCGTGGTGACCCAGGCATAGAGGGTCAGGCCGTGCAGTTGCGAGGCGATGCGCGGCATGGCCGTGGACACAATGGTCTGGTCCAGCGCCGACAGCAGGAAGACGATCATCAGTCCGGCAAGCGTGACCTTGCGCTCGGCGTCGGTGAAGGTTTGCGGCTCGGTCATGCGCCCTCGGTGAAAAACTGTTCGATCCGGCGCTCGGACGCTGCGGTGTCGAACCCCTTCGCGGCCAGCCAGTCGTCATTATAATAGGTGGAGCGGTAGCGCTCGCCCGAATCGCAAAGGAGCGACACGACCGAGCCCATTTCATGAGCCTTCGCCATGTCGTTGATCAGCGCCATGCAGGCGATCAGGTTGCAGCCGGTGGAGCCGCCGACCAGTCGGCCGATGCGGCGTGACAGGACGCGGGCGGCGGCGATGCTGTCGAGGTCGGATACGGCATAGGCCCGGTCGATCAGTTCCGGGATAAAGGACGGCTCGCATCTGGGGCGTCCGATTCCCTCGATCAGCGAAGGCGGGCAGGTCACGGACGAGACGGATCGGTCGCGCAGATGGCGATGGAAGACCGAGGCCTCCGGATCGGCCAGGGCGATGCGCGTCGGCAGGCCGCGATAGCGGAAAAAGCGCGCCAGAGTCGCCGACGTGCCGCCGGTGCCGGCGCCCACCACGACCCAGCTGGGAATGGGCGACGGTTCGCTGGTCATCTGGTTGAAGATGGACTGGGCGATATTGTTGTTGCCGCGCCAGTCGGTCGCGCGTTCAGCATAGGTGAACTGGTCCATATAATGTCCGCCCAGCTCGGCGGCGAGACGAGCGCTTTGGCTGTACATCTCGCTGGCGCTGTCGACGAAGTGGTGCTCGCCGCCCTGAAAGGCGATCTCCCGCACCTTTTCCTGCGAGGTGGAGCGCGGCATGACGGCGATGAAACGCAGGCCCAGCATCCGCGCGAAATAGGCTTCCGACACGGCTGTCGAGCCGCTGGACGCCTCGACGATCGTGGTGTCTGGCCCGATCCAGCCATTGCACAGGGCATATAGGAAGAGAGAGCGCGCCAGCCTGTGTTTCAGACTGCCTGTCGGATGGGTGGATTCGTCCTTCAGATAGAGGGCGATGTGGGGAAAGGCGGGCAGGGCGATGTGCAGCAGATGAGTGTCGGCCGAGCGCGCCACATCGGCCTCGATCTTCTTGACCGCCTGATTGATCCAGTTGCGGTGGCGTCCACCGTAATCCTGCATCATTGTCCGACTTCCCCAAAGCTTGACGTCACCGGGGCTGGGTACTCCTGCGTCTGGACGGCGGCAATGGCGGATCGTGATTTGGCAGGACGCGCCCCTGCAGATGCGCATCCAGCAGAGTTCATGCCCCGACCCGCGGCATATGGTGGGATATAATTTCTCATAATCAAGGCATGCAAGAATTTGTGCGTTGCAACAATGTAAAATGTGAGTGGATTTTTCCCTGAACTCATGTCAGATCGGGTTGAAATAGCCGCAAGCGAACCTGGCCATGAAAAACGCGCCCGCCCTGAGCCTGCACATCCCGGAGCCGTCGCGACGGCCGGGCGAGGCGCCGGACTTTTCTCGTCTGAAACTGGGAGAAGCGGGAGGGGCCCCGCGCCCGCCGGTTCACGCGCCCGCAGAGACCATGCGCGACCTGGCCTATGACCTGATCCGCGTGCTCGATGATGCGGGTCGCGCGCTGGGACCCTGGGACCCTGGCCTGGATGAAGAGACCCTGGTCCGGGGGTTGAAGGCCATGATCCTGACCCGCGTCTTTGATGAGCGCATGTATCGCGCCCAGCGTCAGGGCAAGACCAGCTTCTATATGAAATGCACGGGCGAGGAAGCGGTGGCCTGCGCCCAGGCGCTGGTCTTGCGTCGCGAGGATATGGGCTTTCCGACCTATCGCCAGCAGGGTCTGCTGATCGCGCGCGGCTATCCTCTGGTCGACATGATGAACCAGATCTATTCCAACGCCGCCGACCCGATCAAGGGCCGCCAGCTGCCAATTATGTATTCCAGCCGCGACTACGGCTTCTTTTCCATCAGCGGCAATCTGGGCACGCAGCTGCCTCAGGCGGTGGGCTGGGCCATGGCCAGCGCCTATTCCGGCGATGACAGGATCGCCAGCGCCTGGACCGGAGACGGCGCCACGGCCGAGGGTGATTTCCACCACGCCCTGACCTTCGCCAGCATCTATCGCGCGCCCGTGATCCTGAATGTGGTCAATAACCAGTGGGCGATTTCGAGCTTTTCGGGATTTGCGGGCACGCAGGGCTCCACCTTCGCCGCCAAGGGGCTGGGCTATGGCCTGCCGTCCCTGCGCGTCGATGGAAATGACTTTCTGGCCGTCTACGCCGCCACCCGCTGGGCCGAGGCGCGCGCGCGCTCCAACCAGGGCGCGACCCTGATCGAGTTCTTCACCTATCGCGCGGCCCAGCACTCCACCAGCGACGATCCCGCCCGCTACCGTCCCGCAGACGAGGCGGCGCTCTGGCCTCTGGGCGACCCGATCCAGAGGCTGAAGGCGCACATGATCCTGCTGGGTCTGTGGAGCGACGCCCAGCATTTGGCCGCGGAAGAGGAGGCGCAGGACATGGTTCGCGCCGCCGCGCGTGAAGCGGAAGCCATAGGTACGCTGGGCCAGTCCCGCGTCAGCTCGCGCACCCTGTTCGAGGACGTGTTCAAGGAGCCAGATGGACGCCTGCGCCGTCAGCGTCAGCAGTTGGGGGTCTGAGCCATGCCCGCCATGAACATGATTCAGGCCCTGAACTCGGCGCTGGACTGTATGCTGGACGCCGATCCCACGGTGCTGATCTTTGGTCAGGATGTCGGCTATTTCGGCGGCGTGTTCCGGGTGACGGACGGCTTGCAGAAGAAATACGGCCTGACCCGCTGCTTTGACGCGCCCATCGCCGAAAGCGGCATTGTCGGCGCCGCGGTGGGCATGGGCGCCTATGGACTGAGGCCGGTGGTCGAGATCCAGTTCGCGGACTATATCTATCCCGCCTATGACCAGATCGTATCGGAGGCCGCAAAGCTGCGCTATCGCTCGGCGGGCCAGTTCACCGCCCCCCTCACGGTGCGCACCCCCTATGGCGGGGGAATTTTCGGCGGCCAGACCCACAGCCAGAGCCCGGAAAGCCTGTTCACCCATATTGCGGGCGTCAAGACGGTGATCCCCTCCAACCCCTATGACGCCAAGGGCCTTTTGATCTCCGCGATCGAGGACGACGACCCGGTGATCTTCTTCGAGCCCAAGCGCATCTATAACGGTCCCTTCGACGGCTGGCGCGACCGTCCGGTCTCGGGCTGGGCGGGTCATCCCCAAGCTGAAGTGCCGCGCGAGCACTACCGGGTGCCGCTGGGCAAGGCCGTCATTGCGCGCCCGGGCGACGCCGCCACCGTGCTCGCCTATGGAACCATGGTGCATGTGGCGCTGGCCGCTGTGGCCCATAGCGGCGTGGACGCCGAAGTGATCGATCTGCGCACGCTGGTGCCTCTGGATATCGAAACCATCGAGGCCAGCGTGAAGAAGACCGGACGCTGCATCGTCGTGCACGAGGCGCCGCTGACGTCAGGCTATGGCGCGGAGCTTGTCGCCCTGGTGCAGGAGCGCTGCTTCTATCATCTGGAGGCGCCCATTGTGCGGGTGACGGGATGGGACACGCCCTATCCGCACGCTTTGGAATGGGACTATTTCCCCGGTCCTGAACGGATCGGCGAGGCGCTGAAATCCATCATGTCCGGGGAGGCGCTCTGATGGGACGCTATGTCTTCAAGCTGCCCGATGTGGGTGAAGGCACTGCAGAGGCCGAGATTGTCGCCTGGCACGTCAAGATCGGCGATCTTGTGGCGGAAGATCAGCCTCTGGTCGACATCATGACCGACAAGGCGACCGTGGAGATCACCTCTCCCACATCTGGCGTCGTGGCGGCTCTGCACGGCGCGCCGGGTGACATGGCGCCGGTCGGCGGTGCTTTGGTGGAGCTGGAGACGCAGGCGGAAGCTTTGGTCGGCGAAGCCGCGCCGGCGCCGCCAAAGCCTGAAGCGAAGCCTGAGCCGACGCCTGCGCCTTCGCCTGGGCCGCGTCCCGATCCGGTGCGGATGCATTCACGCACGCCGCCGCCGCAGGACTTTGCGGCTGAACTGGCGAAGCTGAGGACGCCGGGTGAGCGGCCGCTCGCCTCCCCCGCGGTGCGCCAGCGCGCGCGCGACCTTGGCATTGATCTGCGACGGGTCAGCGGGTCGGGCCCCGCGGGACGGGTGGCGCATGGCGATCTGGACGCCTACCAGACCCGCGCCCTGACGCCCGACGCCTCGCCCGTGTCGGTGGCTTCGCCCACGGCCCCGCGCGAGGGCGTGGAGGAGATCAGGATCATCGGCATGCGCCGCAAGATTGCGGAGAAGATGCAGGCCGCCAAGCGCCATATTCCGCACATCACCTATGTGGAGGAAATCGACGCCACCGAGCTTGAGGCCCTGCGCCAGCACCTCAACGCCACAAAGCGCGCCGACCAGCCCAAGCTGACCCTGTTGCCCTTCTTCGTCCGGGCTCTGGTGCGGGCCGTCCCGCATCACCCGCAGATCAATGCCCGCTATGACGACGAGGCGGGCGTGCTCAGCCAGTATGAGGGGCTGCATGTGGGGATCGCCACTCAGGGCCCGTCGGGCCTGATGGTCCCGGTCGTGCGTCATGCCGAGACGCTCAGTCTTCACGAATGCGCCGACGAGATCGCGCGGTTGACGACAGCGGCGCGGGAGGGGACCGCGACGCGGGACGAGTTGTCCGGCTCGACCCTCACCCTCACCTCGCTTGGCACGCTGGGCGGGATCGTCCACACGCCGGTCATCAACTGGCCCGAGGTCGCCATTGTTGGTCCCAACAAGATCGTGGAGCGCCCTGTGGTGCGCGACGGTCAGGTGGTGGTGCGCAAGATGATGAACATCTCCTCTTCCTTCGATCACCGGATCGTGGACGGCTGGGACGCAGCCAGCTTCATTCAGAAGATCAAGGGGATGCTGGAACACCCGGCCGCCCTGTTCGTGGACTGAGGACAGACCCATGACCGAAGTTCTGAAACCGAAGGTGCTGGTGGTGGGCGCGGGGCCGGGCGGCTATGTCGCCGCGATCCGGGCGGGGCAACTGGGTCTTGACACCGTGATCGTCGAGGGCGGGGCTCTTGGCGGCGCCTGCCTCAACCGGGGCTGTATCCCGTCCAAGGCCATGATCCACGCCGCCAGCGACTATGCCGCCATGATGGACAAGGTAGGCGAGGGCGCGTTGGGCATCCGTCTCAGGGTCGCGCCGGAGCTGGATTTTGGCCAGACGGTCGCCTGGAAGGACTCCATCGTTCACAAGCTGAACATTGGTGTTGCGGCGCTGCTGAAAAAGGCCCGTGTTCGAACCGTCTGCGGTTGGGCGCAGTTCTCGGACGCCAAGACCTGCACGGTCGAGACGTCCAAGGGCGTTGTGACCATCCAGGCGGAAAATGTCATTCTGGCGACCGGGTCGCGCCCTGTGGAATTGCCCTTTCTGCCCTTTGGCGGCGATGTGATCTCCTCGACAGAGGCCCTGTCGCTCGAGGCCGTGCCCAAAAAGCTGGTCGTGGTCGGCGCAGGCTATATCGGGCTGGAGCTGGGCATTGCGTTTCGCAAGCTGGGGGCCGAGGTCACGGTGGTCGAGGCCCAATCGTCCATCCTGCCGCTCTATGACGGCGAACTGACCGCGCCCGTCGCACGCTGGCTGGCCAAGCATGGCGTGACGGTGCATTTGTCGGCGAAGGCCAAGGGTCTTGGCGCCAAGGGCGGGCTGGACGTGCTCACCGCGGCGGGGGAAGAGATCAATCTCCCTGCGGACAAGATACTGGTGACGGTGGGACGGCGCCCGGTGACGGACAGTTTCGGACTGGCGGCCATGGCCGTGGACATGTCGGGCCCCTTCATCGCTGTGGATGATCAGATGAAGACCTCCATGCGCGGGGTCTATGCGATCGGCGATGTGACGGGCGAGCCGATGCTGGCGCACCGGGCGTCGGCGCAGGGGGAGATGGCGGCGGAAATCATCGCCGGTCATCACCGCCGTTTTGATCCGGTCGCCATTCCGGCGGTCTGTTTCACGGAACCTGAAATTGTGACGATCGGCCTGTCGCCGGCTGAGGCGGAGGCCAGGGGCTATCGCACCCTGGTCGGTCAGTTCCCCTTCGCCGCCAATGGCCGCGCCCTGTCAATGGAAGGCGGGGAGGGCTTTATCCGCGTCGTGGCCGCCAGTCATGACCACCGAATGCTGGGCGTTCAAGCCGTCGGGCGCGGCGTTTCGGAGCTGTCCGGCCAGTTTGTCGCCGCCATGGAAATGGGCGCCGTGCTGGAGGATATGGCGGGCATGATCTTCGCCCACCCCACCCTGTCGGAAGCGTTTCATGAGAGTGGACTGAAGGCGCTGGGCAAAGCCATCCACATCTGACGCCCTTCCGCCCAAGGGATGGCGGCCGCCCTATCCTTTTCGGTTGCGTCCGAAATTGGGCTCCGGCGCATCCTGTCCGGCGGCGACGATGCCCTTGCGAATGGCGCGGGTGCGGGTGAACAGCGCTTCCAGCTTGTCGGCCTCGCCCCAGCGAATGGCGCGGGACAGGGCTTGCAGATCCTCGGTGAAGCGACCCAGCACTTCCAGCACGGCGTCCTTGTTGAGGATGAAGACGTCGCGCCACATGACCGGATCTGACGCCGCGATCCGGGTGAAGTCGCGAAAGCCGCCAGCGGAGAACTTCATCACCTCGCTCTCGGTCACCTCCTCCAGATCCGCGGCGGTGCCGACAATATTGTAGGCGATCAGGTGGGGCAGATGGCTGGTGACGGCCAGGACCAGATCGTGGTGATGGGCGTCCATCAACTCCACCTGACTGCCGAAGGACTCCCACAGTCTGGACAGGCGATCCACGGCCGCTAGATAGGGCGCGTCCTTGCGGCTGACCGGGCACAGAATGGCCCAGCGTTCGTTGAACAGTTCGGCGAAGCCCGCATCCGGGCCGGACTGTTCGGTGCCTGCAATCGGGTGGCCGGGAATGGGAAACACAGTGTCGGGCAGAACGGCCCCGAACGCATCCGACACCGCCTGCTTGGCTGAGCCCACATCGGTCACGGTGGCGCCAGGGGCCAGGGCCGACGCTATCTGGCCCGCCACAGCCCCAATGGCGGCGGGCGCGGTGGCCAGCACCACCAGATCGCAGTCCTTCACCGCTTCCTGCGCCGTGTCAGTCACCGTATCGACAAGGCCGAGCGCGCGAACCCGCTCGCGCACCTCAACGCTGCGATCATGGGCGACATAATGGTCTGCCGCGCCCGCAGCCTTTGCGGCACGCAGAAAGGAGGAACCGATCAGCCCGCAGCCGATCACCGCCATTCGCCGATAGAGCGCCATTTGCCTTGTTTTCTCTTGTTGGTCTCACACTCGCCAAGCCGGGCGAAGGGCCTGAGCTATCAGGTCTGGGCGTCCAGTCCAGCCGGGATCGCCGCAAAGCCCGCGCGCAATGTTGTGCGGGCTCAGGCCTGTGGCTTTGCCGCAGCGTCGGCGGGTGTTGGGGCGGGGCTGGGAGGGGACGGGGAGGGGGACGGGGAGGGGGACGGGGACGGCGGGTGGGCCGCGCGTCTGGTGGCGTTCTCGTCCCGCGCGATGTTGCGCTTGTATTCGTTGATCTGGCGCATCATCCCCTCGCACAGATCGTCATAGGCGCCATATTCCCGCGCGCCGCAGCTTTGATCATAGAGCACTTTCAGATCATAAAGCTTTTCAGCGGTTGAACGCTCGGGCGGCTCCGTAGCCGCCTTGTCGGGGGCGGGCGGCGCGGCGGCGATCAGGGCGGCTATAAGGACTGCAATCACGGATCGGGCTCCGGCCACGGGACGGGGGAGGGAATAGTCCGCCGATGAGGCCTTATCTAGGCCCTTTGTTGCAGACAGCAAAAAGGGCGGCGGGATTGCGCCCGCCGCCCTTCTGTATCGCGATCCGATCAGGTCGGGATCAGAACTTCTTGGTCACGGCCACGCCATAGGTGCGTGGATCATTCACAAAGACGTTGCTGAAGAGGCCCGACGAGGCGTCTGACACATAGCTGTCCTGGATATAGGTGCGGTCGAACAGGTTCTTTACATAGGCCTGGATCGACAACTGCCATTCGCGCTTGTCCAGCGCCACGGAGATGTTGGAGTTGGTGTAGGACTTCAACAGGTCGTGGGTTGAATTGTAGATGCGCGAGTAGGTCTGGTCCTGGAAGTAGAAGTCATAGCGCGGCGTCAGGGACCAGCCGTCGTTCAGAAGCCACTGGTACTGAGCGCCAACCGACACGGTCAAGTGGGGCGAGTTGGGCAGTTCCTTGCCCTTCAGGTCCACACCCACGCCCTGCGTGACCGACAGGCCCTTGGAGTCGAGCTGGGTGGCGAAACCGGTGAAGCCCGGCAGGCCCAGCGCCGTCACCAACCCCTTGAACGCCGGGCTGGCGGCCGATTGCGCCGTCAGACCCGCAATGCCTTCGCACGACATGTAGTAGCTCGGCGAGGTGAACAGCGCATTCAGAGCGGGCAGACGCGCCGACGGCGGCAGGGCCGACTGGGCGTTGATCAGACCCTGAACCGTAGCGATGTCCTGCACCTTGGCCACGCAATTGGCCGTGGTCAAAGACTTTACAACCGCCAGGCTGGGATCGCTCTGGGTCAGGTTGAGCTGGTCAATCGACGTGCCATTGCTGATCTCGGTATGCAGATAACCCATCGTGCCGTTGAAGCGCAGTCGACGGATCGGCTCCCACATGGTTTCGAGTTCCGCGCCGTAGATCTTGGCGTTCACATTTTCCGTCACCGACGAACGGTTGATGATCTTGCCGATCTGGTAGTTGGTGTAGTCGTAATAGAAGACGTTCGCATTCACGATCGCCGAGCCGCCAAGGATGACGTTCTTCGTGCCAAGCTCGATCGCATCCACAAACTCCGGCTGGTAGGAGGCGGTGGTGCCGCCGACGCCGACCGAAGCGGGGGAGTTGAAGCCGCCGCCCTTGTAGCCGCGGCTATAGGTGAAATAGACCAGGCTCTTGTTGGTGAAGGACAAGGTCGGCGACCAGTCGATATTGAACCGGCCGGTGAACTCCTTGAACGCCACCGTCTGGGTCTGGGCCGGAGGCAGGGTCGTGGTCTTGAGCAGCAGCACGTTGAACGGCAGGTCGGACTTGCGGTCATCGGTATAGCGCAGGCCGGCCGTCACCTTCAGCGTGTCGGTCAGTTGATAATAGAGTTCGCCAAAGGCGGCATAGGCGTGCAGATCATAATCGGTGCGGCTGTCATAGTAGTTGTTGCCCGTACCCGTCGGCTTGGGGCTGAAGTCCAGCGGATAGGATGAGCCGCCCAAAGCCAGATATTCCGCAGGCACGTCCAGGCCGTTGGAGAAGACATAATAGTCTGACTGGGTCCCGTAATCGACATAGTTGGCGCCCACGGAGAAGTTCAGCGGTCCCTTGTAGTGCGACGCCAGACGCAGTTCGCTGGACGCCTGGTGGAAGCTGTTGGCCTGGATGTCGAACACCCGCAGCGTATTGCTGGTTCCCACCAGAGGGTCCGAAACCACGCCGCCCGCCACCGGCGCGCCGATGATCGAGGGTGCGATAGCGGCCGGCAGGCTGAAGGCCGCGTTGAAGGTTCCGACCGGAGTGGAGCGGTTGTAGTCGTCCCGGGTGAAATAGCGGCCGGTCGTATAGGCGGACTGCGAGGTCAGGGTGAGGTCGTCATTGGCCTCCCACTGCATGTTGAACTCGAAGGTGTCGCCCTTGTTCTGATAGGTCGGCAGGATCGCGCCCGCCACAGAGCGCAGATTTTGGCTGACCGTGGTCTGGGCGTTCAGATCGCCGGACGCCAGACCCACCGCGCCGCCATAGAGGCCCGCCAGGGATTCCGCCGTGTTGAACGCGCCATAGGCGTTCGACCCGTAGAGAGACCCGTTAGCGCAGCCCTGGCTGAGCATGTTCTGGGTGATCGCGTTGGTGGGAATGCCCGCCACGGACGACTTGCCCGGATCATGAATGCAAAGTTGCTTGCCCACGCGGTCGCGATTGTCGTTTTCGCTGAAATGCTCCCACATCAGATAGGTGCGGAAGTTGTCATTCGGCTTCCAGGCGGCGGTCAGACGCGTGGAATAGAGGTCGCGATTGTCTTCATTGGCGTTGAGCGTGGTATTGGTGGTGAACCCGTCACGCTTCAGATAATAGCCCGCCGCGCGCACAGCGAAGGTGTCGCTGAACGGTATGTTGACGAAGCCGTTGACCTTGGTGGTGTTGAAGTTGCCCTCATCCACGGTCAGCCCGGATTCGTAGCGCTGGGTCGGCTTGTTGGAAATGATATTGACCGCTCCGCCCGTGGCGTTGCGACCATAGAGCGTGCCCTGAGGGCCGCGCAGGACCTCTACGCGCTCCACGTCGAAGAAGTCCGCATCGCCCAGATTGTTGGAGACGAGCGGCACATCGTTTTCGTGGATGCCGATACCGGCGTCGGCGCTGGTCGAACCGGTGCCCTTGGTGCCGATCCCGCGGATCTGGAAATTGTACCCGCCGAAATTGGAGCGGGCGAAGTTGACATTGGGGATCGCCTTGAGCAGGTCCTGCCCGCCGTCGATCCGCTGGCTCTTCAGGCTGTCCGCCGAAAAGGCCGACACAGCGATGGGAACATCCTGGATGGCCTCTTCCCGGCGCTGAGCCGTCACCACCAATGTCTGCACGACATTGGTGTCGTCCGGCTTGGCGGCGGACGCTGGGTCCGCGGCGAAAACCGGAGCCGCCACCGCAAGGGTGGCCAGTGAAACGCCAAGCGCAAGCATGCTGCGCAGACGCAATACATCTGTCATTGTTAAGTCCTCCCGATCCTCGTGGCGGCCCTCTGACGTGGCTCTGCGACGGGATGATTTTCCTCGAGCGCCGCGTGCAACCGGGTTTGCCCCCAGGTGACGTCAAGCCCACGGCGAGTCATGACGCTGAGGCGTGTTTGCTCACGACGTCGTCATGCGTGTCAACTGATCGGGGATCACTTTGATCTTGCGGCGCGCAGGTTTTCGAAATCTGTGGCTAATCTGCTTGTGGAAAAGTCATGGATACCCGTTTTGGGCGAAACGAAGATTTCATTATTGGACGATTGATGGGGATTTCAATTAACGTTGCGGAATGATCCGCCTTTTGTTTAGGCGCCTGAAATTTTCAGCCCCCTTTACGACGCGTCTCCATCGTCCTAGCTGTGGGAACATGACCAACACGACCCCATCCAATCGATCTGCGGCTCTGGTGCTGTTTTCCGGCGGGCAGGATTCCAGCACCTGTCTGGCCTGGGCCCTCAATCGCTATGAGCGGGTTGAAACGGTCGGTTTTGACTATGGCCAGCGTCACGCCGTGGAGATGCAGGCGCGGCTCAGGCTTCGCGACGGCCTGATCGCCGCCTTCCCGCACTGGGCGCTGCGTCTCGGCGAGGATCATGTGCTGGACCTGAACGGCTTTGGCGCCGTGGCCCAGTCGGCCCTGACCGCGGACCGGGCGATCGAGATGAGCGCCAATGGCCTGCCCTCGACCTTTGTGCCCGGGCGAAACCTGGTGTTTTTAGTCTATGCCGCCGCCCTGGCCGACCGACGCAATATTGATGTGATGGTGGGCGGCATGGGGGAGGCGGACTATTCCGGCTATCCGGACTGTCGTCAATCGACGCTGGATGCGCAGATCCGGGCTTTGCAGCTTGGAATAGAGCGGCCCTACAGTCTGGAGGCGCCGCTGATGCATCTGGACAAGAGTGGCGTCTGGGCGCTGTCGCACGAACTGGGCGGCGAGGCTCTGGTGGATCTGATCGTGCGCGAAAGCCATACCTGCTATCGCGGCGACCGGGAGCATTTTCACGCCTGGGGCTATGGCTGCGACGACTGCCCCGCCTGTGACCTGCGAGCCCGAGGTTATGAGCAGTGGCGATCCCGTTCATGAGCTATGCCGTCAAGGAGATGTTTTTGACCCTCCAGGGAGAGGGCGGGCAGGCGGGACGCGCGGCTGTCTTTTGCCGTTTTGCCGGATGCAATCTGTGGACCGGGCGCGAAGAAGACCGCGCCACGGCGGTCTGCACCTTTTGCGACACCGATTTTGTCGGCATGGACGGCGAGGGCGGCGGCCGGTTCGCGACGCCTGACGCCGTTGTGGAGGCTTGCGCGGCCTTGTGGCGCGGAGAGGGGCGGCGTCTGGTTGTCTGCACGGGCGGAGAGCCGCTTTTGCAGTTGGACGATGGGCTGATTTCAGCCTTCCATGCGGCGGATTTCGAGGTTGCGGTCGAGACCAACGGCACGCTGGCGGCGCCAGACGGCATTGACTGGATCTGCGTCAGTCCCAAGGCGGATGCAGCAGTGGTCCAGACGCAGGGACAGGAGCTGAAACTGGTCTTTCCGCAGGCTGGAGTCGATCCGGCGCGGTTTGCGGCGCTCGGTTTTGAGCGTTTCTATCTTCAGCCAATGGACGGCCCGAACCGGCAGGCCAACACCCAGGCCGCCATCGACTATTGCCTGGCCCATCCGCAATGGCGGTTGAGCCTGCAGACGCACAAATATCTCGGCATTCCCTGACAGCGGATCAGGGAATGCCGGTTATTGGCTTTGGCTGACCGGTGTCAGGAAGGGTCTTGAGGTGTGGAGTTGGAACTGCCCACGCCCAGGCGAAGTTCGCCCAGCGCTTCCAGATTGGCGTAGCGCGAGCTCTTTCGGGCGCGCTGCTCAGCCTTTTCATTGGCCTTGCGTTCCTTGCGGTCCGACTTGCGGGCCTCAAGGGCGGCTTCGGCGGCGGCGATGGCGGCCAGACGCGCCGCTTCTTTTTCCGCTTCACGAGCCAGGCGACGTGCTTCACGCTCTTCAGCGCGTTCTTCCTCGCGGCTCTTGAAGTTGGTCGCCACGACGGTGGGCTTGGGTTTGAATTTGGCGAGCATCGCCTTGCGGGCGTCGGCCTGAGCGGTAAGGCGGTCCGAAAATCCCGACCTGATCTTGTCTTTCATGAATCTCTTTGCAGCAGTCTAATTTGCGCTGCTTCTGTGCCAGCAAATTCATGACGAAAGCAATCGCCTCCGTGCCGTCAAAGGCGACTTTATCTCGAAGATGACGGCACAGACACGCTTAATGGACCCGTTTGGCCCCGCTACCAGATTTTCACCCGGTCTTGCGGCTGCACATAGAGCTTGTCGTCGGGCTGGACATTGAACGCGCGGTACCAGGCGTCGACATTGCGGACCACCGCATTGACCCGGGCCTGAGCGGGCGAGTGGGGGTCGGTGTGCAATTGCTGGCGACGGGCTTCGTCGCGCATCTTTTCACGCCAGACCTGCGCCCAGCCCAGGAAGACGCGCTGATCGCCGGTCAGGCCGTCGATCACGGGCGCAGCCTTGCCCTTGAGCGAGGCGTGATAGGCGTCCAGCCCCAGATTGATGCCGCCCATATCGCCGATATTCTCGCCCATGGTGAGTTTGCCGTTGATATGCTCGCCCGGCAGGATCTCCATGCTGTCATATTGGGCGCCGAGCCGGGTTGTCCGGGCGTCGAACTTGGCGGCGTCGTCTGGCGTCCACCAGTCCGTCAGCATGCCGTCGCCATTGGATTTGCGGCCCTGATCATCAAAGCCATGACTGATTTCGTGGCCGATCACGCCGCCGATGCCGCCATAATTGACCGCCGGATCAGCCCTGGGATCGAAGAAGGGCGGCTGCAAAATGGCGGCGGGGAAGACGATCTCATTGAGGGGCGGGCTGTAATAGGCGTTCACCGTCTGGGGCGTGATGCCCCAATCGGTGCGCACAACCGGCTTGTTCAGGCGCGTCACGTCGCGATTCCATTCGAAAACGTCGGAGCGCAGGACATTGCCGTAAAGATCATCCGGTTTGATTTCGAGCGCTGAATAGTCGCGGAACTTGTCCGGGTAGCCGATCTTGACATTGATCTTGGACAGCTTGGCCTGAGCCTCCTTCTTGGTCGCGTCGCTCATCCAGTCCAGCCGGTCTATGCGGGCGGACAGGGCGGTTTTGATATTGCCGACCAGTTCCAGCATCTTGGCCTTGGATTCCGGCGGGAAATAGCGGGCCACATAGACCTCGCCCACCGCCTCGCCCAGGGCCGAATTGGTCGTCGAAACGCCGCGCTTCCAGCGCGCCTTCAGTTCGGGCTGGCCGGACAGGGTCTTGGAGCGGAACTCGAAATGGCGCTCCACAAAGGCCTTGGAGAGATAGGGGGCGGAATTGTCCGCAACGCTGAAGGCCAGCCAGGCCTTGAGCGTCGAAAGCGGCGTCTGGGCATAGATGGCGGCCTTTTTGGGGAAGGCTGTATTGTCGGTCAGAACGACCCGTTCGACCGCGGCCAGATCGCTCGCGGCCAGAAGGCGTTTGAAGTCGAAGCCCGGCGAAAAGGCGGCCAGGTCGGCGCTGGCCATGGGATTGTAGGTCTTGTCGCGGTTGCGCCGCTCCGCCCGCTCCCAGCTCGCCTCGGCCAGACGGGTTTCAAAGGCGACGACCTCCTTGGCGCTGGCGGCCGCGTCGGGCCAGCCGACCAGGTTCAGCATGTCGGCCACATAGAGCTCATACTTGCCCTTGATCTCGGCAAAGGACGGTTTGAGGTAATAGTCCTTGTCCGGCAGACCCAGACCGCTCGTGCTGATATTGACCGCATAGGCGCGGGGGTTCTTCGCGTCGGGGCTGATAAAGACCCCGAACAGCGAACGGCTTTGGGTTCCATGGTCGCCCATAAAGGCGATGAGGTCGTCCCGGCTGGCGGCGGCCTTGATGCGCTCAAGCTGGGCGGCGAGGGGCTGGGCGCCGAGGGCCTCGATCCGGGCCTCGTCCATGAAGGCGCCATAGAAGGCGCCAATCTTGCTCGACTTGTCAGCCCCCTCCAAAATGGCGTGGACGCGGGCTTCAGACAGCACCGTCAGGGCGTCGAAATTGCCAAAGCGCGTGCGGTCGGCGGGGATTTCGGTGCGGGCCAGATAGGTCCCGTTGGCGAACCTGAAGAAATCGTCGCCCGGCTTGATCGTCTTGTCTTCGCCGCTGAGGTCGAAGCCCCAGGCGCCGAAATGAGGCGTTGCGGTCGGGTCGGCGGCGGCTGGCGCTTGCGCATGCGCCGCTCCGGCCAGCGCCAGAACAGATGCGGTGGCGGCGAACCACTTCGAGGTTTTCATAACGGGAACAGTCCTGCCCTTTGAGTGTCACGCGCCGGAGCAAGCCCTTCGCCCCTGCAATTCGAGGCGAGGTTAGGGCCGGACGGGTCAGTTGCGCAATATCGTGCGGCGAGATTGTCGGATCAGGAACGATTTCGCCGCCGAGCGGCCTAGGCTGGGGAGATCACGTCAGCCAGCGTCACCGTGTCCAGCGCCTGGAAGAAGGCGTCGCTGGCATTGGTCAGGGCGGCCGTCAGATGGCAGTCCGTCGCCATCGCGCAATCGCCGCACTCGCCCAGATCCAGACCACCCTCGGTGACGCGCACCACATCGCCCAGCCGGATGTCCCTGGGGTTCTTGGCCAGCTTCAGACCACCGCCGCGACCGCGCGCACTGGCGATGAAGCCGCCTCTGACTAGGGCCGGCGTAACCTTCATGACATGGTTCTCGGGCGCGCCGCACGTCTTGGACAGTTCATGGATCGACATGAGCTTGTCCGGATTGCGGCCCAGGAGCTGGAGAACCCGCAGGGCATAATCTGTGTAGCGAGTGAGTTTCACAACCCGGACCCTTTCACGCTTTGCCCAGGTCTGATTTGACGGGCGTCAAATGCGCCGTCACGGCATGATTTTTCTTTTCCAGGCGGCGGCTGGGCGAGAGGCGCGGGGTTGGCGATTGCAACCCTTGACGCTGAAGCGTAGCCATGACCCCTTCCTGTCAATTCGGTAGCGCTATCATCATGACCCCGTTCAATGTCGCCCTGATTGGCTATGGCTATGCTGGCAGGACGTTTCATGCGCCGCTGATCAACGCCGCTGCGGACCTGCATCTGGCCATGGTGGCGTCGAGCGATGCCGCCAAGGTTCATGCGGATTGGCCGGACGTCGAGGTCGTGGCGACGCCGCAGGCCGCCATGAACGATCCGTCGATCGATCTGGTGGTGATCGCCACGCCCAACAACACCCACGCGCCTCTGGCCATTTGCGCGCTTCAGGCGGGCAAGGCGGTGGTGATCGACAAGCCCTTTGCGGTGACTCTGGAGGAGGCGCGCGCGGTCATGCACGCCGCCACCGCCTGCGCATGTCTGGCCAGCGTGTTTCACAACCGACGCTGGGATGCGGATTTTCTGGCGCTGAAAGACCTGCTGGATCATGGCGGCCTTGGCGCTGTCGTGAGCTTTGAATCCCATTTTGATCGCTTTCGTCCGGTCGTCAGGGATCGCTGGCGGGAACAGGCAGGCCCCGGCGCCGGCGTGTGGTATGACCTGGCGCCGCATCTGATCGATCAGGCCCTCGTCCTGTTTGGGGCCCCTGAAGCGGTCTTTGCCGACATAGCCATCCGCCGGGCGGGTGCGGGCGCGGCGGACGATTTCCACAGCGTGCTGCACTATCCACGCCACCGGGTGGTGTTGGCGGCCTCCATGCTGCGTGCGGACAGCCGCCTGCGTTTCGCCGTGCATGGCGCTGAAGGCAGCCTGATCAGCGAGGGGCTGGACATTCAGGAGGATCAGCTCAAGGCAGGCGCCTCGCCGCGATCCGAAGGCTTTGGACGGATGGCGCGCCCCGGTCTGCTGACATTGGGCGAGGCGGCGGCGCAGCCCCTGCCGCCCGCGACCGGTCGCTATGCGGACTATTACGCCGCCATCGCCAAGGCCCTGTCGGGCGCGGGCCCCAATCCGGTTCCGCTGGATCAGGCCTATGACGTGATGCGCATCATCGCGCTGGGCGAACTCAGCAGCCGCGAGCGCCGCGTGGCTTTGTGGGGCGACATCTAGAGGACGGGGGCGGCGTGGACAGCCCGTCCGGCGCGCAGGGCGAGCAATATGGCGGGCGCCACCACAAGGCTCGCCATCCAGAAAGGCCCCTCGATATTGATATTGGCGAAGACCAGACCGGCGCACAAAGGCCCCAGGAACCGCGACAAGGCGCCCATGGCGTTGTTCAGCCCCAGCGCCTGACCCTGCTTTTCATGTCCGGTCACGCGGGAGATCAGGGCCGCGACATTGGGAAAGGCGACGGATTGGCCGAACGCCATCAGCGACATGAAGACGGCGGCGGACACAAGGCTCCACGAAAAAGGCAGCAGCACCTGAGCCAGGACGGTCAGTCCCATGCCGACGGCCAGCATCCGCGCCTCGCCAAAGCGGCGCGACAGTCGCCCGGTCGCGAACCACTGGGCCAGAGCATTGGTCACGCCCACAGCGCCGAAAATGTAACCCACCTCGCGCGGGCCCCAGTGGAACCGCGCCTGTCCCCAGAAGCCGAACACCGATTCGATGCCGGTGAAGGCAAAGCCGGCGGCGAGCGTCAGCAACAGAAGCGGCCCGGCCACGGGGTGCCGGATGGCGCGCCCGAACATGGCGAACCGGTTCAGCTGGCGAATGTCGCGACGACTGGCCCGGCTCTCCTTGACCAGAAACACCACGCCGAGCGCCGACAGGCCGCCCAGCATGGAGGCGACGAGGAAGGGGAGGCGAAAGCCCGCCGGCCCAAGCTCGGGCTGGGCCAGAAGGCCGCTGAGCGAGGGACCGACAATGAAGCCGATATTGAACGCAACCCCTTGTCGCGCCAGCTTTCCAGCGCGTTCGGCAGGAGAGGTCACATCGGCGATATAGCCCTGAACCACTGATCCATTGCCGGCAAACATGCCGCCAAACAGCCGGATCAGAAAGGCGGCCCAGATATTGGGCGCAAACGCCATCAGACCGTAACAGATGCAGTTGCAGGCGAGGGTCGAGATCAGGACCGGGCGCCGCCCGATCCTGTCCGACAGACGTCCCCAGAACGGTTCACCGATAAAGCCGCCCATGGCGTAGGCGGAAAAGACCAGAGCCACCTGCCAGGGCGCCGCATGGAAGGAGCGGGCATAGAAGGGCAGAAGCGGAATCACCATGCCAAAACCCAGCAGGTTCATGAAAACCACGAACAACAGCGTCGACAGGGCCGCAGACTGCTGCGCAGGCGTTTGCGCCAGTGGTGAAATGGCGACGGCGGATGGCCCGGCCTCCGCCTCTAGCGGATCGGGCTGAGGTGACATGTCCTTCAGATACGACTGCTGCGAGGGGGTCGCAATGGTGACGCGCGGGTCATTCTGTCGACAGGCGTAATGTGCGCTTAGGCCGCCACACCACCGCAAAGCCGTGTTAATCTCCTTGCATGGCAGAATTTGCTCGAATCACACCTTCGCTCTCTGACGCCGGTTCCGCGCCGGAGCAGCCCTATCTCGACCTTCTGGCGGATATCATGGCCAATGGGGTCCAGCGCGACGATCGCACAGGAACCGGCACGCTGGGCGTGTTCGGACGCCAGATCCGCTTTGACCTGGCCCGGGGCTTTCCGCTTCTGACCACCAAGCGTGTTCATTTCAAGTCGGTGGCGGTGGAACTTTTGTGGTTCCTGCGCGGCGACACCAATGTGCGCTGGCTACAGGACCAAGGGGTCAGCATCTGGGACGAGTGGGCCGATGAAAACGGCGAACTCGGCCCGGTCTATGGAAGGCAGTGGCGCTCCTGGGCCGCGCCCAATGGTCAGACCGTGGACCAGATCGCCAAGCTGGTGCACGGCCTGAAGACCAATCCCAACAGCCGCCGTCACATCGTGTCCGCCTGGAACCCGGCGGAGGTGGACCATATGGCCCTGCCGCCCTGCCACTGCCTGTTCCAGTTCTTCGTGGCCGAGGGAAAACTGTCGTGCCAGCTCTATCAGCGTTCGGCGGACGTGTTTCTGGGCGTGCCGTTCAACATCGCCTCCTATGCGCTTCTGACCCTGATGCTCGCGCGGGAAACCGGGCTGAGGCCGGGCGAGTTCGTGCACAGTTTTGGCGACGCCCACCTCTATCTGAACCATCTGGATCAGGCCCGGACCCAGCTGGCGCGCGCGCCGCGGGCCTTTCCGGTGCTGAAGATGGCCGAGCGGCCCGACCTCTATTCCTACGCGTTCGAGGACTTTACCCTGGAAGGCTATAATCCCCATCCACTGATCCGCGCCCCGGTGGCGGTTTGAGCGCGCCGCTTCCCATCGCGCTGGTCGTCGCCCGCGCGCGCAACGGCGTGATCGGCAAGGATGGCCGTCTGCCCTGGCGACTTCGCTCCGATATGAAGTTCTTTCGTGAGACCACATTGGGTAAGCCGGTCATCATGGGCCGCAAGACCTGGGACAGCCTGCCCAAGCGTCCCCTGCCGGGCCGGATGAACATCATCCTGACGCGCGATCTGTCCTTTGAGCCTCAGCAGGGCGTGGCGTGCGACAACCTCTCTGACGCCGTGTCGATGGCGCGTGAACAGGCCGAAGAGGACGGCGCGGCCGAAGTCTGCGTCATTGGCGGCGCGGACATCTACGCCCAGATCCTGCCCAAGGCGCGCCGGATCTATCTGACCGAGATCGACCTGGCGCCTGAGGGCGACGCCTTTTTTGATGATCCGGATCCGGCCAGATGGCGCGAGATCAGTTGCGCCGAATATGAGGCGGGCGAGTTGGACGACGCCGATTTCCGGATTCGGGTGCTGGAGCGCGTCTAGACCTCAGGCGCCCCCTTTCGCTCCTGTAGCTGCGCCCTATAGTCGTTCTCGAACGCTGCTCACGCACGAAGCAGGGTCAAAGGGAGGATATGTCTGTGGCGGACCTTGAACTTACGCTGGTGGCCGAAGGGCTTGAGTTTCCAGAAGGCCCCGTGGCCATGGCCGACGGCTCGGTGATCCTGACCGAGATCGAAGGGCGCCGGATCAGCCGCGTGACGGCGGACGGCAAGGTGACGACCGTGGCCGAAACCGGCGGCGGCCCCAACGGGCTGGCGATCGGACCGGACGGCGCCCTCTACTGCACCAATAATGGCGGCTCGTTCCAGTTTCTCAAGATCAATGGGATGAACGTGCCCGGTCCCACCCCGCCGGACCACAAGGGCGGTTCGATCCAGCGGATCGACATCGCGACGGGTCAGATCACGACGCTCTACACCCATTGCGGCGACCGCGTGCTGAACGGCCCGAATGACATTGTGTTCGACAGGACCGGGAACTTCTGGTTCACCGACCACGGCACCAGCCACGCGACCTACAAGACCTATGGCGGCCTGTTCTACGCCTCTCCGGACGGCAAGAGCATTCGTTGCGTGCGCGATCACCTGATTTCGCCCAACGGGGTGGGCCTGTCGCCGGACGAGACGGTCGTCTATATCGCCGACACCATGACCAGTCGGGTCTGGGCCTTTGACCTGGAAGGGCCGGGCAAGGCGAAAGAGCCGGAACTGGCCGCCATTCCAGGCCGGGTCATCGCCACCCTGCCGGGCTA
>CAIOJR010000084.1 GCA_903858685.1 uncultured Caulobacterales bacterium
TCCATTGACCCAGGGACTGGCGGAGCAGACGTCATGTCCAGCCGTCACCTCCGACGCCCGCACAAGAAGCGCGCCTGTCGCCTTCGCCGCATCGGCGGTCAGCCGCCTCAGCCGTTCGGCCCGGTCGCGCGCCCAGGCCATGTCCTCCGCGTTCAGCGGCGCCCTGTCGGCGCACAGGCCCGCCGATGGCGCAATCGTCACATAGTCGACCAGCACGATCCTGGCGTTTGGCGCCCGCTCCCGCAGCGAAGCCAAAAGTCCATGAAGTGCGGTCTGAAGCGCCTCGAACCTTGTCTCAAGCGTCGCCGCAGACGAACCTGGGCAATTCACGCCACCCGTATTGCGACAGGAAGCCGCCGCCAGATCCCCAAGGTATGAGACATCATTTCCACCAATCGTGATGGTAATCAGCCGGGTGGACCGGCCCACCGCCTCGATCTGCGGCGCAAGGCCGAATTGGTGGTTGTCGGTGATGTCTGCGGTCTTGGCCCCGCTGCAGGTCCGGTCCTCCAGAGTGAGACTCCGACGCGCGGCCAGCAGATGCGGATAATTGTCGAGCGATCGGCCACACAAGGCCGGGCTGGCGGGATCGCGACGACCGACGTCCGGTCCGGCGGCGAATGAGCTGCCAAGAGCCACATAGTCGGCGCCCATCTGGGCTGAGGCTGCGCCATTGATCGTGAGCGACAACGCAAGGGCCACGCCCAGCCTGGTCATCAAGGTCTCCATCGCGCTTGTCTTCTCCCGCCGGTTTGACAGCTTATCCCACTGAGCCGAGTCCGCTCCGGCCACAATCACCTGGCGCCCATTCCATTATTGACCACTCTCCCAATACTGCTCAACCTAGCCCAGGCGGCCTGACCGTCGTCAAAAAACTGTGGGAGAGCGGGATGAGCGAGCAGGACCAGATCGGTTATGGTGTGGACCAGGGCGTGGCCACAATCACCTTCAACCGGCCGGACAAGTTGAATGCGCTCACCCCGTCCATGTTGCAGCTATTTCTGAGGATCGTCCGGCGCGCGGCCAGCGACCCCCTTGCCCGGGTGATCGTCGTCACCGGAGAGGGGCGCGGATTCTGCGCCGGACTCGATCTGGGCGTGATCGGCTCAGGACAGTCCTCCAAGGCGAATTCGGCCGATGAGACGCTCGCGCCCCCCCAATGGGGTGATGAGGTGGGACCGGATCTGTCGCGATTTTTCTCGGGCGGATGGAATGAATTGATCACGAGCCGCAAACCGACCATAGCCGCGATCAATGGCCCGGCCTTTGGCTGGGGGTTCATCCTCGCCCTTCACTGCGACATCCGCTTCGCCGCGCGGTCCGCCATCATGAACGCCACCTTCGCCCGCCTTGGAGTTCCGGCGGAAAAGGGGTCGGGCTGGCTGCTGGCGCGGCTGATCGGATCAGCCCGGGCGCTTGACCTTCTCTATTCGGCGCGTCGGATCGACGGGGTCGAGGCCGAACGGCTTGGCGTCGTCAACGCCGTTATGGCGGACGAAGCGCTGATGGCGCACGTCACCGCCTATGCCCGGCAAATCGCGGCGCATTCTGCGCCCCGCGCTCTGGCGGCCATGAAGGCCCAGGTCTGGTCGGCTCTGGACGATCCCTATGATGTGGGTTTCGCAGACGCCGACCACGAGCAGGACCTTTGCACCCGGACCGAAGACTTTCGGGAAGGGATCGCAAGCTATCGGGAAAAGCGGCCGCCGAATTTTCGCGGTGAGTAGACCTCAGGCGACGCACGATCACAAAGATCGTCATGCGGGGCATGACGACCCAGCAGTGCAAGGGATCCAGGTGAAAGATCGTGTTCGCAAAGGTTCAACTGCGCTCTCCTGGTCGGCTTCGGTGCTCGTGGCTCTGGCCCTGTCAGGTCTGGCTGCCTCATCTGACGCCGCTGCGGCCCCGTCCGCCCAGCCCGCGCTTCTACCGCAACCGCTCCAGTACAGCCCACGCGACGGCGACACATTCGGTATCGACCGGGTCGAGGTGGTGTGGGCGGGGCGCCAGAACGCCTTGTTGCGGCGGGCTGCCGCCCGCTTTCTCGATGACCTGAAATCGCGCCATCCGACCCCTCATGCGCCTGGTGCGCGTTCTGTCCGCCTACGGATCGATTGCCGAACGACGGACGGTGGATACTTAACTGTCGAGCAGAAGGAGGCCTATGTCCTCTCCGCGAGCAACGGAGCCATTCGGCTGGAGGCAGACGGCCCGTCAGGGGTTCTGCACGGCCTCGCCACCCTCAGACAGGCTATTCAGGACACGCCCGACGGACCAGGGCTTGCGCCCTTCGAGGTGACGGACGCGCCGCGGTTTCGCTGGCGTGGCGTGATGATTGATGTCGCGCGCCACTTTGTGACCCTGGAGACCTTGAAGCGCCAGATCGACGCCATGGAACTGGTCAAACTTAACGTCCTGCACCTGCATCTGAGCGATAATGAGGGCTTTCGGGTTGAAAGCAGACTCTATCCGAAATTGCAGACCGAAGGATCCCACGGCCAATTCTACACCCAGGACGACATCAGGGATCTGGTCGCCTACGCCCGCGATAGGGACGTGCGGATTGTTCCGGAGTTTGATGTGCCCGGCCACACGCTGGCGATCCTGACGGCCTATCCCGAACTGGCTTCGGGACCGCTCGCCGGCGTCAACTATATCAGCGCGATGAACTCGGCGCTGAACCCGGCTCGGCCCGAAACTTTTGTCGTGCTGGACCGCCTCCTTGCCGAGATGGGCGCACTCTTCCCGGACCGATACATCCATGTGGGCGGCGACGAAGTGACCGGCGCACACTGGGCGGCCAATGTCCAGATCACCGATTTCATGAAGCGCAGGGGGCTTGCGACCAAGGCCGACCTCGAAGGCTATTTTCATCAGCAACTGGCCCGGGCGCTCCACCGGCGCGGAAAAATCGTCATGGGCTGGGAGGAGACGGGCCGGTTTGATACGGGCCGCCAGTCCATCATCCAGGTCTGGAGGGGATCAGGCGCAGTGGCCGGGGCGACCTCGCAAGGCCACCCGGTTGTCGTCTCAGCAGGCTATTATCTCGATCTTCTGGACACGGCCGAAAAGGCTTACCTCAATGATCCCCAGGATCCGACTGCGGACGGCCTGAGCCCCGCCGATGCGCAAGCGGCGCGCAAGCACCCCATTTTCGGGCCACGTCTCGTCGATGTGATGATCAGGAACCCGGCATTGACGATGACCGCGCGCCAGAAGGCTCTGGTTCTGGGCGGCGAGACGGCCCTGTGGAGCGAACTCGTGACCGACGAGATGGTTGACCAGCGTCTGTGGCCTCGCGCCGCCGCCGTTGCGGAGCGGTTCTGGTCGCCAGGTTCGGTTCGTGACGTCATCGACCTGGAGCGACGACTGGCCGTGACACAGCACGAACTGAGGCGAAACGGACTTCTGGATGAAGCTCACAGGCTGCAGATGATGGAGCGACTGGCGCCGGGTGACGTCGCCACGGTCGCGACCTTCCTCCAGACCGTGGCGCCGGTTCGCAACCACGCCCACAACCATCTGCTGCGAAGCCTGCTGATGTTCAAGCCCGCGCCCCCCCAGACATTCGACCAGCTCGCCGACATCGCCACCCCGGACGCGGTGGACGTGTGGGCGCTCAATGAGGACATCGCCAAGCTGTTGAAAGGCGACCAGACAAGGGCTGACGCCATTCGGGCGCGTCTTGTCGCCTGGCGAAAGAACGCCAACTCCTTTTTGGCGCTGGCCTCAGGGACTACGACCTTGCAGACCGCCCTTCCCATTGCCGCCGATGTGGCCGAGCTTTCCGGCATCGGTCTTGAAGCGGTTGATATGCTGATCGCCAACAGGCGCCCAACCGATGAATGGCGCACGCGCGCCAATGCGGTGCTGGCGCGCCAGAACGCCGCCCGTCAGGCGTCAGCCACGATGCTGGCCGCCCTGACATCCAGGGACCAGCCGCCGGCAGACCTGATCATCACCATCGCGCCCGGCGTCCAGAACCTGGTGGAAGCCTTGAAAGAATAGCGGTTTTCCATAAATTTGACAGAACTCCCAATAATGCCCATGATCGGTCAAACTGCGCCGATAGGCTGACCGTCATGCGGGAAGGCCGGGTCCGGGAGGATAAAATGTCGAAGCCAGACCGGTCGGAGCTCTATCTGGGATACAGCCCCCAGGACCTCGCCCACAGTCCCTATGCGCCGTTCTTCAACACGCAGATGGCGCCCCTGCCCGATCACGTCAAAGAAGCCGTCTGCGCCGGCCCTGTGGCCTATGAGCTGATGCCCGGCGTCGGGGACGCGCACCGACTGCAATCCGAGCCCCAGTGGCCCTATGAAACCGCCTACAGCCATGCGCCCGACGGCTCTTCGCAGGTGTTCGTGCTCACCCATATGCCCAAGGTCACGCCCGGCATGTGGGACTGGTGGTTTGGATGGCATGGCAGCGAGGCGCAGCGATACAAGCTCTGGCACCCGCGCGCCCACATCCATGCCATGTGGTCGGATGGCCGGGCCGATCTGAACACCTATGTCGGGCGCACCTCCAATGTCTGGGAATATGTGGGCGCCGGGCGTCTGCACCTCACGATTCGTTTCGTGCCGCCCAGCGAACTTGGACTGGATGAGCGGCTGCTGTCGCAACGCGGTGAAGTGGCCATCTGCGCGCGCGGCGGCATGGCGGGAACGCCGGTGGAAACCGGCTGGCTGATTCATCACGTCCAGCCCGCGCCCGGTGGATCGATCATGCGCTCGCGGTTCTGGCTGGGCGGCTCCAATATCGCGCCGCGCAAGGACGCCGGTCTGGCAGGCCGCATCGTCGGCGGGCTGGCCAGCCGCTTCGCCACCCTGCCGAAAGACCAGGCCCCGGACCTGCTGGTGCACTGCGCCCAGGAGATGAACCATCTCGCCGCCCTATTACCGGACATCTACGCCGCATTCGGCCCGTCCAGCAGCCAGACTTAAGGACCCGCCCCATGCATGCGACAACCAGCCAGGGCCGAACCTTTTCGCGTGGCGATCCGGGATTTGACGAGGCTGTCCTGGGAACAAGCTTCAATGCGCGCGACCCGGGGCGCCGACCAGAGGTCGTGGTGCAGGCCAATGACGTGTTCGATGTCGTCGCAGCGGTCAAAAGGGCCGGGGCGACGGGAATGAAGGTGGGGCTCTGTTCCGGCGGACACAGTTGGGCGCAGAACCACATCCGCAATGGCGGCATGATGATAGATCTGTCGCGGCTCAATCACATTTCGGTAGATGAGGCATCCCGAACTGCGACCGTGGGCCCCGGCGCCCTGGGCGGAGACGTTGACGCGGCGGTGCAAAGACATGGTCTCTTCTTTCCGGTCGCACACGCCTACACGGTCGGCATAGGCGGGTTTTTGCTGCAAGGCGGTTTCGGCTGGAACAGCCGGGCCGTGGGCCTGGCCTGCGAAAGCGTCGTCGGGATCGACGTGGTGCTGGCTGACGGACGTCTTGTTCATGCCAGCGAAACCGAAAACGCCGATCTCCTGTGGGCGGCGCGGGGCTCCGGACCCGGCTTCTTTGGCGTGGTGGTGCGGTTTCATCTGAGGCTGCACAAGCGCCCCCGCTTTGTCGGTCTGAAAATCCAGGTGTTTCGCATGAAGCATCTGGAAGACGTCTTCCGCTGGGCCGACCGGGTGGGACCTTCCGTATCCCCCAAGGTCGAATTCCAGATGGTGTTCAACCGCAAGGCCATGGGCATTTCCGCACCCGGCATAGAGGTGGTGGCGCCAGTGCTGGCCGACAGCCGCAAGGAGGCGGTGGAGGCGCTAAGCTTCCTCAAAAAAAATGAAGTCTCGAAAAAGGCGAGCTTTTCTACCCCGGTCATTCCCATGTCCCTGGGCAGGATGATGAAGACCGGAGAAAAGACGCTGTTCCTGAAGAACACGCGCTGGTTCGCCGACAATATGTGGATGGACCAACCGATCGAGCCATTGATCCCGAACCTGCGGCGCATCGCCGACACCCAGCCGCCGCACCCCAGCCACATCCTCTGGCTCAACTGGAATCCGACCACGCCGCGCACCGACATGGCGTTTTCAGTGGAGGATCGGACCTATCTGGCCCTCTATGCAGGACTGCGGACCCGGGAGGATGAAGAGCGCTATCGCACCTGGGCGACCGACGAGATGCAGCGCATGCAGGCCTTCAGCACCGGCATCCAACTTGCGGATGAGAATCTCGGCAATCGCCCGGCAAAATTCCTGTCTGACGCCAATATGCAGCGCCTCAACGCCGTTCGCGCCGCCTATGACCCGACCGGCGTCTTTCATCCATGGATGGACCGGTAGGGCTTGCAAAACAAAGCTGAGACCAGCGCCACCCAGGCCCAAGGCCTCGTGCGACGAAAGCGCGTCTCACAGACTGTATTAAGGCGGCGGTGGGGGGCCGAGGCGAGTCCAGGACAGGTTGGGAACGCCCGCACCCGCCTCGGCGGGAAGCGGAAGATATGTTCGCGCTGACGAGACAGGGTCCAGGCGCCAAAGGTCAGACAAAGCCCAGATTACTCACCGGGAAGTTTTTCAAGTTCGGAAAAATGGTCGCCAGGGTCGCCGTATCCAGTCCAAACCACGCGCCGATCGTGGCCATATACTGGTCAACCGACGTCGTCGGGATGATCACTGAGCCCACCATGTCCGGATTGTTGAACGCGCCGCTGTCGATCCCGATGGTCGGAAACTGACCATATATGTCACCGCCCTTGACGGCTCCCCCCATGACGAGGTGGTGGCCGCCCCAGGCATGGTCGGTGCCATCGCCGTTCGTCGCCAGGGTTCGCGAAAAATCCGAAGCCGTAAAGGTCGTGACTGCCGAGCGCATATCGTATCCGCCCATGTTTGACAGGGCCTGATCAAGATAGGCCATGGCCTGGGCAAGTTTCGCCAGATTGTTGGGCTGGTCCTGATTCTGGTTATCGTGAGTGTCGTGACCATTCATGTTCACGAAGAATACCTGCCGCGTCAGCCCAAGACTTGGCGCCGCCGCAATCAAACGCGCTACCATGTATATCTGATCGAGATAGGCGTTGCCCTCGACCTTGCCCGTGACAAAATTGGTGTAGGTGGGCTTTGCGGGCAGAGCTGTCACCGCCGCCAGGGACATGGCTCCATTGATCGAACTCACGGCGTTGATCGACCTTTGATAAACAGCGGCATAGTCGCTGCTGAAGTCAGAGGCGGCCGTCGTATCTGTCATGAGCGCCTTGATCGCCGCCGGCGCGGTGGAAGAACCGTCGTAGCTTGTCCCGGAAATTGATGAAATCGAGACCGCAGGCAGCGCCCCCGTGGTCACCTGATACTCAAATGTGGCGTTTCCCGACAGGAAAACCCAGTTACCGGCTGTCGATGTCGCCGTGAATATTGAATTGGCGCCATTTGACGCCACCACAGTATCGGCGAACATCCCGCCATAACCCACCTGCGTGCCTTCGATGCCCCCCGATTGCCAAGTGGATTGCTGGTCATTGTGGGAGAACAGATTTTTCGGAATGGGCACAGTGGCGTTGTAGTTGGACTTGTACTGGGCTTTCGTCGTCGGCTGAATCAGCGTTCCGACATTGGCCATCACCGCCAGTCGACCCTGATTATAGAATGGCAGGAGCGGCGCCAGCATGGGGTGCATGGCGAAGGTGCGCTGGGTGGCGTTCGTGCCTGCCGGCACAGACTGAGGCGTCTTGGGCGCGAAAGGCAAGACCCCGCCCCAGGCCGCGGGATCAGACAGGTTCGACACGGTTCTTCCCGCCACGGCGCTATATTGCCCCACAGCGGTGGCGGGCGTGCCGGGCGGCATCAGCGCAATCGGCTGGGCGCCAATATTCCGCGTGGCGAAATAGCGACCCCAGGTGTCGGAATCCGTCGCCAGAATGGTGTTGTTGCCATCATTGCCGCCCTGCTGAAAGATGCAGACAATGGCTTTGTAATTCGGCAGCGCCGACGCGCTCGCCGCCCTGCTCACGGCCGCCAGTTGCAGGGCGATCGGCAGCCCTGTGCCCGTGATGATGGAGGCGGCGCCGGTGAACTTCAGCAGATTGCGGCGACTGATCAGTGTGGGGCTCATCACATCAACCTATCTTTGGGCCAGATATTCAGGCGACGCCATGGCGATCGACACCGCCAGGCGCACGCGGGCGGTCTGCGCCGCCGTGATCTGGGCCTGGGTCGCCGTGCCGGACGGAATGGTTATGGAATTGATATTGTCGGTCAGGATTTGTTGAAGCCCAGAGGACATGGAATCATAAAACAAAAGCCTGTTTATTCTTGTGACGAGCTGAGCCGGCGTCGCACTCACGGCGATTTCATTGCTGAACGGGATTTGAATGTCGCGTGTATTGGTCGTTGTCTGGACCGCGCCCGCGCCACTGTTGATCATGCCCAATATGGTGTTGACATAGGTCGATACGCTGACCTCGTTCACCACCTGAAACTCCGGCGCCGTCAGGTTGGCGGCGCCAAGCTTGCTGTTCGACGGTATGAAGCCGGGACGCCAGAAGTTGAAAACCGTGGGACTGTTCTGCGCCCCTTCCGAAAGGGAGGTGTTGGCCGAGGTGTCGCCAACTGTCCACAGACCGGTCTGCGAGGTCGCGCCGAATGAACGCATCAGATTGGTCATGCGGACCAGCGGCTCGCGCAGCTTGCCATAGGTTGCTGAGGTGGCGGACGGGGCGGTGCGCGCTTCGCTGTCGGTCAATATGGCGGTGACCACCGCCGCCATATCGCCCCTCACGCCCGAGCCGTTATTGTTGAAGACGGCGGCGACGCGAGAAATATAGGCCGGACTGGGATTGGAGGTGACCAGCCGCTGGATCAGTTGGCGTCCGACGAATGGGCCGACATTGGGATGATTGAAAATCGTGTCCAGCGCCGCCTTGATATCGCCGTTCGTATCCGCAGTCGTTGACGCCGCAATGACGCTGCCCAGAAAGTCCTTCTCCGATGTCGAGTGATACTGATTATAGGCGATCATCGGCACATATTCCGCCGTTGGATCCTTGGCGCCGCCGAAGAAAGTCGAATTGGTCGGCGCGGGCGAATAGTAGCTCAGCCCGGTGAACACCTTTGCAAGGCCTGCTATGTCAGCATGGCTGTAGGTGGAAACAGGGTTGCCGGAGCCGTCCAGCTGCTGGCTGCCGTCCTGATTTAACTTCCACAGTCCGATCGTCATCAACTGCATCAGTTCGCGGGCATAGTTCTCATCGGGCGTCTGTCCGGTGGTCAGATTTTCTTTCAGATTGCCCTGATAGGTCAGGTAATGACCCATTTGCGGACTATAGGTCACATCGTTCATCAGCGTTCGGAAGTTGCCGAACGCATCATTGCCCAGCATGTCCCAATAGACGGCCATGCCGATCGGGTCCTGATGCCCGGACTGATAGGACGTCACAAAGATTTCCGACAGAGCGAGTTGAACCCGCTGACGCAGCTGATCCGGCGCCGTCACCGCCTGCTGGAGGAAATAATTATTGCTGTAGGGCACGCCATTGAGGGAGGCCGCTGGATTGGCGGCGAGCAGCGTCGTCTTGGCGTTGGTCATGAAGCTTTGCGCAGAGCCAGTCGGGGTCTGGCTGATCTGCTGTTTGATCCAAGCGGCGTAGCCCAGTGATTGAACGCTGCTGATATCGGCGTCCGTCACGCCCATCGTCGCCTGGGTCAGGAAGCGGCTGGCGTCAGCCTCGGCGATGGGGGTTGAAGACGGGGAGGCGCCCGATCCGGAGCCCGATCCCCCGCCGCCGCCGCCGCTACATGCCACAAGAGCAAAAACGGCGGCAAAAAGGGTGACGCATTGCAGGGCTTTGTCGCGGATCAACATTGCGGCTTCCCAGACTTGTCGCGTGGATTCGGGCGGTCGAAGTTCGCAATCGAACCTCACTTCATTCAGATATTGAAGGTCTTCGCTTAGGGTTTAAAATATGTTTATATTACATTTCGAAGGTGCAATTATTTATCTCAATATCTATTTTGGCTAATTTCAGGCAAAAATCGGTCACATTTGTGAATAATATTTATTTAATCAATATATCCACGACCCTACGCCCGCCATTTACACGTTTAAGCTGGACGACCACATCAATAATTTGTCGAGCATAGGCGCGAATGTCGTCCCAACCGGCTTGTGCGCCATTCAGCAAGGCCAGCATGGCGACCTGATCCAGGGCCCCCTCGGCAGTATCTGCGTGAATGGTCGTCATGGAGCCCGGGTGGCCGGTATTAACGGCGCGCAGGAAGGTAAAGGCTTCGCCACCCCGCAATTCGCCGAGGATAATCCGGTCCGGACGCATCCTTAGCGCCGCCTGCAACAGGTCTTCAGTATCGACCTGAGCCTCGCCATTGCCCCCGCGTGTCGCAATCAGGCCGACAGCATTCTTGTGTTGCAGTCTGATTTCGGGTGCGTCTTCAATCAGAATGAGACGCTCCGTAGCTGGCGCCTCTTTGATCAGAGCGTTGAGCAAGGTCGTCTTGCCCGACGACGTCCCCCCCGAAATCATGATGGTTTGACGCAACTCTACCGCCAGACGGAAGAAATCTTCCACCTGCCCCAGATCCAGCAAGCGCCGCAAAGCCTGTGCAGGGGGCGCCCTGTCGGCCTGCGTCAGCCCTTCGAACACCTGATGTGCGCCCAACTCCCCCAGGCACATATCCGACAGGGTATGTTTTCTCAGGGCAAGCGCGACGCCGTCACGGGTCGCAGGCGGCGCAACAATCTGAACCCGCGATCCATCAGGCAGACTGGCCGATAAGAGCGGGGATTCACGGCTCACGCCTTGAGAACTGGCGGCGGCGATCTGGCGCGCCAAGCGGGAGATCACCAGTTCAGTCAGTTCGGGCACGGCGGCGCAGGCGGTTTGCCCCGTTGTCGTCTCCCACCAGATCTCACACGGGCGGTTGATCCAGATGTCGGTCACGTCGGCTCTGTTCAGCCAGGGCTCCAGCGGCGCCAGATAGGAGTCCAGATAGACGCGCCCGCTCATCTGGACTTGGTCATCACATCGGAGAAGTCGAGGTCACGCGCCACAAACACCCGGATAGGACTGCCCTGGGCCACGGTGATCGTATCTGGAATGTCGATCTGCTTCTGCAACGCAATGGACGCCACATTGTTCGCCTGTTGGGGCGACCCGATGACGATCGCAGTGGAGCTGTTGTTACTGCCTGAATTGGCCGTCGCATCGAGCCCCGCCGACAAGACAGACAACAGGATCGAGGCGCCAAAGCGTTTGAAGAAATGCGTATTGGTTTCGCCGTCCAGCCCGCCACGACCCAGACGGTCCGCGGCTGGCGACCCTATGTCGATGGAAATCCCCTCAGGCGTCAGAAGGCGCGACCAGACCACAAAGGCCCGCGACTGGCCCGCCGCCGCACCGCTTCTATATTGTCCGATCAGCTTTGAGCCCCTGGGGATCAGCACGCGGGTGCCGTCAAAGCCGCGCACATCGCGCGTCACCACGGCTCGGGCAAAGCCCGGCAGATCGGAATTGATCGCTGTTTCGAGAATGGCGGGAATGACTGTGCCTTGAGGCGCGACCAGGGCAGTGTCGGACAATCGACTGGCGTGCGCGGTCTCTGCGGACGAGTCCGACACGCGTTGCGCAAACTGCTCTTCTGCTGAAAGTTTTCCCTCAGGGACCTTCTGCCCCTTGGGTCCGCCCGCCAGGGACGACAGGCTTGGCGACGGGGCTGACGCCGATGGCGCCTCCTGAGGCGCCAGATCAACCACCATGGCCGGCGCCTTCCATCGCGCCGCCAGTTCGCCATTGTCCGCCCCGGTCACAGGCGCCGCAGCCGCCATAGCCGCCGGCGGCGTCGCGGTCGCAGCCGACAGGCGGGCCACGCCGGCGTTCTGCACGGGCGATTGAGGGATCGCCCCGACCGGGCCAGGAGGCGCCGCGGGCGCCCCGGCGCTGCTGACGCCCTGGGCATGGGCGGTCCGTCCATGGCTGAGGCTGAGAAACACGCCCCCGCCCAGAAGCGCAATCGCGCAAAGCCCAGATGCGAAACCCCATGATCCTGCTGGCCGGGCGACGACGGAACGACCATCGGCTGAGCGATCAAACACCGGGCTGTTGGGAATGGGGGAACGGGATTGCTTGCTCACGGCCGCCCCTCCTTTGCGCCCGACTGACGCGGCAAGACTGAGGCGGGACCTGGGTTGGGCCTGAACCCGTTATTGAATATCCGAGTGACCTCTGTCCCGCGCCGGAGCACGAAACCGCGGGCGACACGGTCGACAATGACCACATCGTCTCGCAAAATCACATTCAGCACCGCTTCCTTCTTGTCATCGTCCACAGCATAGATCGCGGGCAGTTCGGCATCCTTTGGAAAGGTGAAATAGGTAGAGACCCCGTCGTCAAAGACGCGCGTGGGAAGTCCGCCCATCGCGCCTTGAAAGGCATAGGCATGGTTCCGGTCCGTGGGTGGCGGCGGCGCCGAGGGGGGCGGTTCCTCCGCCTTCATCAGCGATGCGTGCGCAACCTCGGGAAACAGGAAACGCAGGATGAAGATGGCGCCAGTATCAGGGAGCTTGGTCGGGCGGTGAACGCGCAGGTCGAAATTGTAGGCCCGCAGATTGGTCACCACGGTCATATTGGTGGCGCTCGACTTCTCGATCGGTTTGATGAACAGCAGATTGGCCCGGCGGTTGGGCGTCACCTGCCAGCCAAGGCTGTCGCCAATCGATACGTTTTCAATGGTTTCGCCCGCCTGGAACTCAATCGTCATGGCGTAGCCCAGTCGCCCCTCCAGAAGGACGACCTCATTTGGATCATAGGCGATCTGGCGAATTCGCGGGTCGCCTGCACTGGGTGCGGGAATGACCGCAGCTACCGACGGCTGAAGGACGCAAAGGCTCAACAGCAAAATCCACAACCCGCCCAGGGTGCGAAGCGTCCTGATCATGCCTGCCCCCTGCGATCAGAAATCAAACGGTCTCTGAAAGCTGACCTTTGATAGGACTCGCCCCGTCGGAACGCCGGGTCTGCAGTGTAATGGGCCGGGGCTGAACGGGTTGTCGGCGCAGATTCTGACGCAAGGCTTGCTTGAGCAAACGCCGCGCTACGCTGCATCGCCTGCGCAATCTGGCCCGGGCGCGACAGCTGATACTGGACCGAGGCCACAGGCGCGTGCCGATCATCGGGGTGTGATGTCGCCGCCCTTCCCGGGCGTGGAAGGCGGAACCCCGCCGCGATCAGGGCCGCCGCAACAGCCAGAACGATCTGGGCGCCGGAAAATACAAAGACCAGCAAGGTGACGGCGGACGCGACCTCAAGGTCCATCTGTCCGTCAATTCGACTTCTGGCCAAGGTTAAAAGCCAGGGCTCCATGACAATCAACATCAAGGTGATCACGATCCAGCAAGCCATCGGCATCAGCGCTGTTGCGGTCAAGGCTCGAACCCAGCCGCTAAACAGGCCCCTTGTCGCATCAAACATAAATAGGGCGATGAAGACGGGGCCGGTCGCCACCAGCACGCCCGTTGCGATGGTCGACAGGGCGAGCAGCCCTGCACTGCTCATCAGCAAGGCGTTCGCCGCCGCCCACAGGCCTTGTGACGCCCCGGCCGGACCGCCGCCCAAGGCCTGACCGTTGAGTCCGGCGACCTTTCCGAGCGCCGCCGCGTCGGCGACCAGCTGGTCATAGACCACCTGAAGCCCGCCGAGCGGGTCCTGCGCCAGAGCGCCGCCGTTCATCTGGGCAGGCTTGGCCACAATGACGGCGATCTGCAAAGGCGCCTTCATGGCCAGATCGAGAACCAGCGTCTCGAAGCTCGGCCAGTTCAGCGTCAGGGCCAGGATAGCCCCGATCTTGATCGCCATCAGCGGCGTGGACGACAATCGAAAACCGCCCGATCCGAACAGCAACTGATATCCGACAAAGGCCACATAGAGGGTCAGCATGGCCGTCAGCGCGACCGGAAACACCGAATCAGGCCCGCTGAGCGCCAGATAGCCCAGCTTGGAATAGGTCTCGACATGGCAATCGACAGAGCGAAGCACGCCCTTGATCACGCCAGAATGCAGATTTGCGCCGGGGCAGGAGTCGAGCATCAGCGTCGGGCTCCATCGGGAGAGACCAGCCGCTTCAGCCACTGCGCCGGATCGTCGCCATATTCGGCGCGCAGCAGATCAAGTCGGCGGACCGTCCGCTCCGTCCCGGCCAGCAGGGTGAGAAACCTTGGCATGCCGTCCATGTTGAGGCGGGCCACCGCGCTATGTCCGGGCTGCTTGATCAGAAAACAGTGGGACGTGTCCGGCAGG
Organism: uncultured Caulobacterales bacterium; assembly: GCA_903858685.1. GTDB lineage: Bacteria > Pseudomonadota > Alphaproteobacteria > Caulobacterales > Caulobacteraceae > CAIMFV01. Next base: position 14,254 of record CAIOJR010000084.1, read on the forward strand.
GTGCGGACCAGCTCGAACTCATGCCGGGAGAGTCCAAACCCTTCCATATATTCTGCGGCCTTCGCTTTCGGATTGGGCAGAAAGATCTGAGTGGCTGACTGCTCGATGATCGTGGCTGAAATCCGGCTTTCCAGAGCATCGCTGGCGCTTTGCGTACAGAAGCCGACAATTCCGTTGCGCTTTCGGATGGTCTTTTCCCAGTCCTTGATCCGGGCGACGAAGACGTCGTCATCGAGCGCTTTCCAGCCTTCATCCACGACAATAATGGTCGGCCGCCCATCGAGTTTTTGCTCCACACGATGGAACAGATACATCATGGCGGGCGTGCGGACGGCGGGCGTGTCCAGCAATCGGGTCATGTCCACGCCCAGAGTGTCCGTATCCAGATCCAGGCTGTCATGTTCATTATCGAACAGCCAGGCGTTCTGGCCTTCATCGCACCAGATCTGAAGGCGCGTGGCGATGTCGCCCGATCGTGGACGGCGACCGCCCAGAAACATTTCCCGCAAAAACCTGAGGCGCCTGTGCTGCACGGGCTGGTCAAAGTTCGCGTCCACGGCGTCGGCGACCAATGCGCGGTCTTCTGAGCTCAATCCCATCCCGACCAGCTGTTCGATCCAGTCGATCAGGAATGACCGATTGGCCGGCGTGTCCGGCATTTGAAGGGGGTTGAGCCCCGTAGGCTCGCCAGGACGCAGGGCCTCATATCGCCCTCGCAGGGCGCGGATGAAGATTTCCGCCCCGCGATCCTTGTCGAAATAGACGAGGCGCGGATTGAATTTGGTAGCCTGAGACAGAAGGAAGGTCAGAAGAACCGTCTTCCCCGACCCACTTGGCCCGATCATGGTGAAATTGCCCAGATCACCATTGTGGAAGTTGAAATAGTAGCGGCCATGCGCCGTTGTCTCGAGAACCGTGACCGCCTCGCCCCAGTGATTGCCGTGAGGCTGACCGGTGGCGAAATTGTGCAGTGAGGCGAAGCTCGAAAAGTTCGCGACAGAGATCAGCGCCTTGCGGGCAATATACTGAAAGTTCCCCGGAAACTGCGCCCAGTAGGCGGGTTCCAGGTTGATGTCTTCACGCACGGCGATGGCGCCGACATCGGTCATGGCGGACTGAACATCGGCGACCGCGGTGTCCAGCTCCGAAAGACTGTCGGCCTTGACCAGAATGGTCAGATGATGCTCGCCATAGGCCGATCGCCCCGCACCGACCCCGTCGCGGGCGGACGCCAGTTCATCGCGAAGCGAATAGGCCTCGTCTTCCGCAGCGCGGAGCCGGCGCATGGCGACGCCGATGCGCTCCAGAGACGATTGCCGGTCCACAAACGCGAAGCTCTCGGACAGGATCAGGGCGTGGGGGAGCCGCATGACCATGTCGAGCATTCCCGGCGCCGAGCGGGCCGGGTAGTCCTTGAGCGACACCATGGCGGCGAACTGACTGTCGGGCGCACCCGGCGTGCCAATCTCGATCGCATCGGGCCCGAATGTCAGGCGTCGCGTCGCCAGAGCCTGACCAATATCACCGGCCGGGGTCAGGACCGGCCGCATATCCCCGTAAAGCAGCGAGGCGAGAAATGCGCACGGTTCGGAAAACGCCGCTCCGTCCCGTTCATAGACTTCCAGCGCTCTGGCCCCATAGGGCGACAGGGCCGCAATGATCCGCTCACGCAACGCGTGAAGGCCTCGCAAGTCTTCCGAAGAGGCCATGCTGCGCCCGCCGACGCCGCGCAGCAGGCGCTCAGCAAAACCAGCCTTGCCCTGAAGCGGACGCCTGACCAGAGTGAGATAAAGGTCGTTGACGAACATTTTTCGGCGGCCAAGCTGGGCCGACCAGGCGCGGTTCAACGCCCTGCATACGGGATCGGCAGGCTCCGTCCCCAGATCGACATCCACCCTTCGCCGCACGATGTGATGATAGAGCGCCAGCCGGGAATTGGCGGCGCTGCGCAGCAGAGTCTCCCGCACCTGCTTGCGATAGTTCAGTTCTTCGTCCGGCGCGGTTTCGAAGGGAAAGCCATCGATCCTGATCACCTGAACCAGAAGACCGTCGCGGGTTTCCAGGGTGAGATGATCCAGGTGGCGCGCGAAGTTCAGCCGGTCCCCGATCCGGGCCTCGCGCAGGCCCAGCCTCAGGGCGCGATCGCGACTGACATATCCAGCGCCGACCGCGTTTGGGTCACGGAGCATAGGAGTTGGCGCCCCACAGGCGATAATTCGGGGCGCGCGGGCATCGGCTGACCTTCGTCATCCACAGGTCAAAGAACCGCGGCTCATGAAGACAGCCAAGATATCCGATGATGTGGACAATAGCGGCGACACCCAGAGTGTAGAAGGATTTGGAAATCAGAAACGCTTCAATGGTCACGATCAGATTGAAAACAGCATAGCTGTAGGTCACCCCGCCAATCATCTGAGGACGGGTCAGGGCGGAAAAAATCGGATCGGACACGAGGTCGCTCATCGCCTCACCTCAGACCTGTGGCGATGCTGCGCATGCCAGCGACAATGGCGGCGGCGCCAAAGATGATGAAAGCCCCCAGAACGACCGTCAGGCCGCGCTTCCAGTCAATTCTTCCGGTCAACATCATGAGGCCGACGACCGCGACAGCGATGACCGCCGCCGTCGTCGCCAGATTGCCCAGCAACGTGCCTTCAATCCAGTTGAGCGCGCCAAGGATGGGGCCAGACCCAGCCGGATCGGCAAGCGCGACCCCCGGCAGGGCGGACATCAGAGCAATCAACCGCGCCTTGGTGAGAGTTTTCATGGATTGACCCGGAAATGTTCAGAAGTTGAGAAGTCCGCCTCGGCCGCCAGTCTCGCCAGGATATCGGCGACATATTTCTGTGTTTCGGGAAAGGGCGGCACCCCGTGATACCGATCCACCGCCGCAGGGCTGGCATTGTAGGCGGCCAGAGTTTTGACGATGTCCCCGTCATAGCGTTCCAGCAGGCGTCGCAGATAATGGGCCCCGCCGGATACGTTCTCCCCGACATCGGCCGGATCAACGCCCAGCCCCTTCGCCGTCGCGGGCATCAACTGCATCACGCCGACCGCGCCCTTGGGCGACAGGGCGTTGGGATTGAAGCGGGATTCCTCCCAGGCGACGGCTTCGATCAGACGGGGATTGATCGCCACCCTGTCGCCTGCCCGCCTGATGAACGCATGGACCTCTGTCGATTTCGCGTTTTGTTGCGCTTGCCGTGGAACGGCTTCAATCGGTTTCGAGACGATAGCCGTCCCCGCAGAGCCAAGCTGGGTCACGACGGCTGGGCGGTCATGCACAATGACAGCGCCGTCCGGGGATATTTCCAGAACCGTCGCCTGGCCCGGCCCCGCCAGCGCACACATGGCCATGACCATGGCGCTGAAGCAATTGGGCGAAAGACCAGCCAAATTCTACTCTCCGTGAGACGGTGAGCGACCGGACGCGAAAAGGTCCGCACGCCTTGATCGTCGATTCACACTTATCAATTTCCGGTAAACCCTCGCGGAATCTGGTTAAGATTTTACAACGATTGTCACGCGATCCGGCGCTTTAAATTCAACGCCCCGTCCCGAGAAAACACCCGCTCCGTCAGATCGCCCGTCACAGCGCCCTTAGGGCGACCCTGCCGCATTCGGAGGATTCAGGGCGCGAAAGTTGACACCGTCTACCGACAATGCTAGTGGGTAGACAGCGTCAACTTGAGGGCATCATGCGCCTGCAATTTCTCACTGGCGGCGACCTGGCGGTGACGGTTTCAGGGGTAAAATCCGAAACAGGCCGACTGGCCTGGGCGCCGTTTTCGGATGCGACAGAGTGTCTGCCCGGCCAATGACCGCCGCCTCTGGACGCGCCGAAGACCTGCGAGAGGCCTGTATCGCACAAGCCCTCCACATCATTGACGAAATTGGACTGGAACGCCTGAGCATGAGAGATGTGGCCCGCCGCCTCGGCGTGTCCCACCAGGCGCCTTACAAGCACTTCAAGAGCCGCGATCACATTCTGGCGGAGATCATTCGAAGGGCCTTCGACGATTTTGCAGACGCCTTGCGCGCCCGCGTCAGGAGCGACAATCCGGCGGCGGACTTCTACGCCATGGGCGTGGCCTATATCGCGTTTGCGCAGGCGCGCCCGCTCTATTACCGACTGATGTTCGCCAGCACCCTGCCCGAACCCGAGCAGCACCCGCAGATGATGATAAGCGCCAGGTGCGCCTATGGCCTGCTGCGCGACGGCGTCCAGGTGCTGTTTGCGGCGCGGGGAAGCCCCCTCTCCCCCTCTGAACTTGACCTTGAGGCGCTTTTTGCCTGGTCGAGCCTGCATGGCTCCGTCAGCCTGTTGCGAACGGACGCCCTGACGCCGCTCGATCTGGCCCCGCAAACGCGCCAGAGACTGGCGCATCATGCACTGGACCGCATCGGCGCGGCCTTTCTCCTCACACCCCCGGCGGCCGCCCCACCCGAGGAAGACGCACAATGACAGACATCCGCAAAGGACGCTGGACAGCAAGACATGATGAGCCATTTGTCGTGTTCATCATCGGCATGCGCATCAACAAGCTATGGAAGGTCCACAAATGGTTTCCGCTTGTCGTGGCCATGACCAACATGCTCAGAGAGCTGTACCCGCGACCGGATCTGGGTTTCATGGGCGCCAAGACCTGGTTCGGGCGCACCATTGTCGTGATCCAGTATTGGAAATCGTTTGAGGATCTGGAAACCTACGCAAAGGCGCGCGACAAGGTCCATCTGCCCGCCTGGGCGGCGTTCAACCGCGCCATCGGCAATAATGGCGATGTGGGAATCTATCACGAAACCTACAGCATCGCGCCGGGTCAATATGAGAACATCTATGTCAACATGCCGCCGACCCTGCTCGGCTCCACAACAACGGTCGAGGCGGCGCGTGGGCGCAACACGTCTGCGCGCGGCCGAATGGCGACGCCGTCATCGATCTGACGGACATGTTCAAAACCACCTTGAGGTCATGCGGATCAGGCCGCTGATCAGGCGGTCTCCCCGCCGACGTCCACGCCAGAGCGCGCCACACCCTGGCCCATGTATCTGTCCAGGGTCTCGTGATAATGACGGATCCGGCTTTCCTGATAGGCCGCAAGCGTCACGCCGGGCTTTTTCGACGCGCGGAGCCCGCGCTGGATGCGCTTAAGATTGTCGGTGTCCTGATCCGCGACCATGGCGGCCGACCCTAGTTCGGGAGCGCTGGACCAGGGATCGTCAAGGCCCAGCCATGTGATCGATGCGGGCTCCGGATGGCTGCCGTCGGGCGCCTTTGAGAACAGAAGCATGATCTCCATCACGCTCTGTTCCGGGTTGTCCAGATAGGGGCGGAAGCGATAGGTGATCGGCAGGGCCTGCCCGCCCCAAGGAACCATGTTGGGGAACAGCAGATACTCGATCAGATCCAGGGATTCGGAGTCCGACAGGCCGGACAGGTCCCGTCCGGAGGCGCGGCCGATCTTTTCCCGCGCGCGCTGGGCCAGCTTCGAACGGGCTTCTCTCGACGTCGCCGCCTCAATCGGCGCCCCCCCATAGAAGGGCACGTCGCGACGGATATGCTTGATGGTGAGATTGGCGTCGAGACCCGTCATGCTGGGACTCGGCACACCCTGCACGGCGATCATCCGGTTCACGTGCCGCACGCCGGGCCAGACATCATACTGGGTGTTCTCGTCCCCATAATAGCCAAGCACCTGAGGGTGGGCCATCGGCACATGGTAGCTTTCAATGAAGGCCTCCATGGCGAGCTTCCAGTTACATGGCATGATCTTGGCGACGTGCGCGGCCTTATAGCGATCCTCCAGCCGAAAGGCCTCGAAATGGTCCGGCAGGATCTCCAGATAGGATTCCAGCGGCTCGCAGGCGGGGTCCATATTGACGAACACAAAGCCGCCCCAGACGCCAACCCGGGCTTGCGGCAGACAGGCCTTGTCCTTGTCCAGGCCTGGAAAGTCCCATTGACCCGGCACTTCGGTAAGCTGACCCGCCAGGCTCCACGTCCAGCCGTGAAACGGGCAGCGAAACTGCTTCACGCTGCCGGCCGCGGTGCGCAACAGCGTCCCGCGATGCAGACAGGCGTTCACATAGGCCCGGATCTCATCCGGCCCCGAGCGGACAACGATCAGGGAGTCGTGGACAATCTCGTAGATCACATGATCGCCGACATTGGGGATTTCCTCGATACGGCAGGCCATCTGCCAGGTTTTGCGCCAGACGCGTTCAACCTCCCTGTCATGCCAGTCCCTGGAAAAATATCGCTCGATGCTGACATCATCCTGGCCAAGTCCCGACGCCGGTGACTCGCTAAGCATCACCTCCGGCGCGGACACAACGTCTTCGGACAGAATATCCTGAACTGAGGGGGCGGGGCGGTCCCGCGGGATCAGCGTCTTGGTCATCATTACCCCCACATCAGTCCACAGGCCGCACAATCCGAACAGGTTCTCACAGTCACTCTCACTATGCAACTTAGTCATGGGGTGATAGGGTCTGGCCAACCGGCTTGATGCGAATTGGGAAGGCGCGGCGCATTGGATCAGCTCAGATCGAGACACCTCACGACTCTCCATCTGGACGTGGGCTTCAACGCCATGGTCAATATCGGAGCCATGGCGCAAGGTCGGCGTCGCATTGCGCCGATCCTGGGCGGACGCTTCGAGGGCGAACGCCTCAGGGGCGCCGTGCAACCCGGCGGGGCGGACTGGGTGGTGAACCGGCCTGACGGGGTCATGGCGATCGATGTGAGAATCACGCTGGCGACCCACGACGACGTTGCGATCTATTGCACCTATCAGGGTCTGTTCCGGGCGGAGGCCGAAGCCATGGCCCGGTTCAATCGCGGTGAACGACTTCAGGAGGCGGAATATAGCCTGCGCACGGTCGCGCGATTCGAGAGCGGCGCTGCAAGCTATGCCTGGCTAAACGACATTCTGGCGATTGGTGTCGGTCGCCAGACTGTCAATGGCCCAGTCTACGATATATTTGAAATCCAGTAGAGGCCACAACCGGGTTGCGGGCCGGATTGAGCCAGGACCTGATATGGAACCGGAATCCAGGGTCGTCACTGCTGACGCCATTGCCGGTGCGCTTGCCGCCGTGCGTCAACCGGCGGACGCCATCTGCGACCGGTGGACGCTCGAAATCATTCTGCATCTGCTGCCCGAAGCCCGGCGGTTCAGCGATCTCGTGCGGCTGAGCGGCATGGCGTCCCGGCTTGTCGCCTCCAGGCTCGTTCTCTTGCAGACAATTGGCGTTGTCGACCGAAGGCCCTATAGCGACACCCCCCTGCGGCATGTGTATTTTCTGACGTCCATGGGGCTGGACCTGCGGGCGGTGCTGGGGCGGATGATCCAGTGGGAGCGGCGCTGGCGCCCTGACACCGTGCAGTCGACCGCGGAGATCGCAGGGCTGAAGCTCGACGACCTGCCGGCATCATCCGACTGCGCCTTTTGTCTTGAACCGGTCACGGCGCGAAATGTGACGCTGAGGATGGAGCCCACGCTGCTCCAAAGCCCCCTCGACAAGCAGACAATTCGCCGCCGGACGACAGTTCCTGCAGCCACTTCTGTGGAAGACGGCAATCCAATTTCGCAGAGCCTGACGATCTTCGGCGACAAATGGGGCATCGAGATCCTGATCTGTGCCTTCTTCGGCATTCGCCGCTTCAATGACTTCCGCTCGGCCATGGGAATCTCCGCCAATATCCTTTCAGACCGTCTCGGTCGCCTGAGCAATTTAGGAATATTGGCGGGCGCCCGACCAGGCTCTCACTTCCAGGGCTACTGGCTGACGGAGAAGGGGGTCGATCTCTATCCCGTCACTGTGGCAGTCCAGACCTGGGCGGATCGGTGGCTGGTCGGGCGGATCCGGTCGCCGGTGCGCCTTATTCATCGCCCCTGTGGACGTGAGATCGCCCTGCGGTCCGGGAATGAAGACTCTGTCTGACTTTCAGGGACCGCAGGGTGCAGCCCCATGCCCCAGCCATCACGTCTTTTCTAAAACCCACGCCCGCGCCAGCCCGACTGGCCGAAAACCCAGACGCGCATAGAGATGCTTTGGTCGCTCACTCGCCAGTGCCCCGAGGAAAATCAGATCGCAGCCCTGCGCCTGAAGGCGGTCTGTAAAGGCGGCAATCATCGCGGTCGCTATGCCTTGGCATCGGGCCGATGGAAGGGTGAACAGGTCTTCGATCATGCCCACGCCGTTTGGTGCGATGGCGTATGCGCCATAGGCCACCGCCTCCCCGCCTCGGATCACAAGATTGTAAGGGTAGTCCGCGCCCTTGGCCCGATTGGCGGCGGTCGCTGAGGCGGCGAATTCTGACGACAGGTCAAGGTCTCCGGACTTTCGCCCCTCGGCATGGTCCAGGGCGACAAGGCGTTGCAGCACGCCCCAGTCGGCGTCACTCACGACAGGCCGCATCTCGATGGTCGGCCCACGATCAGACAAGGCGCCCTGAAGCGCCATCTGGATCGTCACCGGCCGTTCCTCATAGCCATCGAACGCCAGACGCGCGAGGACGGCGTCGGGTGTGAACAGATCAGTATGCACCACCCGCCACGGGGTATGGGCCAGACGCTCGTCCATGGCCGCCAGCACCGTTTCGATCTCGGCCTCTGACCGGGCGCTCACCTCATCGGCGTGGTTTACATCCCAGACTGAGGGAAAGGCTGGATTGGCGACAATATGGCAATGGGCGTGTTCGAAGCCAGGATGACCCAGGCGACGCTGCCATCGATAGGCCTCGGCGATCAATCTCGTAGCCTGGACAGTCAAGAGGCGATCCTCTGCGACAACCTGTTCCCAATCGACTCCTGAACTGTCTCCGCGCGCCGACCACGGGTCAACCGGCTATATCGTTCGAGCCGGATGAGGCACTACCTTACTCCGCCCCCAGATGCGGGAGGCCAGGTTTTGCAAGTCATAAGATCGCGCCAGATCCGGAATCGAGGGCATTGCCCTGTCGAACTGAAGTGGAATGCAGCATTTCAAATATTGATCTTCAAATCTGTTACCTTATCAGCATAATTTTAAGGGCTAGGTTCGATAAATCCTATCGCGCTCATGATGGGATAGTCCAGTGTCGGATGCGACTGCATCTATTGAGAGGAATATGCCCTTCGTTCTAGCGGCGCGATTTATCATGCCTCGCGTCGTGATTATGGCGGTCATCGCTATGCTGCTGTCGCGCTTCGCTGACTGGCGCTGGGCGGGGATCTGGTGGGCGGTCTATACCGTGTTTACGCTCGCACAGTTTTTTTGCCGCCTGCAGTCGGGCGACCCGTGGCGACGGGCGACCTATATTTTCTGCTTTCTCATCTACTGCACTGCGGGCTTCCCATCCTGGCAAATGTGGCGCCACGCCGGCGAGCTGGGCATTGCCACCTCGACGATGTTCCTGTGCGGGATGATGGTCCAGCTCGTGGTCTCGTCGATTGGATCGCGAGTGACCTTTTGGGCGAGCACGTCGCCGCTCATCGGCTATCTGATTCTGGTGCCATTATTCGCCTTTGGCGGCGACCGTATCGCCGAAGGGCTGGTTGCGTCCTTCTGCGGCCTCATGTTTGTGGGATATCTGGCCAACCTCTGGCTCGCGCAACAGGGCGCGATCGAGGCGATGGAAGCCAGTCGCATCCGGGCCGAAGGCGCCAACCAGGCCAAGACCGACTTTCTGGCGAGCATGAGCCATGAAATTCGCACGCCCATGAATGCTGCTCTGGGGGCGGTGAAGCTTCTTCAACGCACCACATTGACAGAGCACCAGACGGAATGCGTGGATCTGCTCGCCGGAGCGAGTTCCTCGCTGATGCAGATCCTCAATGATGTCCTCGACCTGTCGAAGATCGAAGCCGGGAAATTGGACCTCGAACCCCAGTCGATCGACTTCAACAACTTCCTTCAAAGGTGCGCAGCCGTCTGGATGCCTGCGGCGGAGGAAAAAGGCCTGACCTTCGCCCTGGATCTGGACCCGGACCTGCCGTCCTGGCTTGAGCTGGACGCCACCCGTCTGGGCCAGATCGTGTTCAACCTCCTGTCGAACGCCATCAAGTTCACCCCGGAAGGGTCGGTCGCCATCAAGGTCTCGGCGGTTGCGATTGAGGCTGGCCTGGTCCAGCTGGAGATCGTGGTCACAGACACCGGCATCGGCATGACGTCGGAGACCACAAGCCGGTTATTTACCGCCTTTGAGCAGGCTGACAACTCGATCAGCCGTCAATACGGGGGCACCGGCCTTGGCCTGTCGATCAGCCGGAAGCTGGCCGTGATGATGGGCGGAGATATCACGGTGGAAAGCGAAGTGGGGAAAGGCTCCAGCTTTGCCGTCTCATTCCCGGCCACCCTTTCAAAGGCTCAGCCCCCGTCCGACGTCGAAAGCGCGGCCATCGATACGGACTCGGGGCGTCCGCTTCGGATCCTGGTGGCGGAGGACAATCCCGCCAATCAGAGGATCGTCGATCTCTTCCTCTCGCCAATTGGCGCCGACCTGACCTTCGCAGGGGACGGGTTGGAGGCGGTGCACGCGGCCGGGTTGACGGGCTTCGACGTCATCCTGATGGATATTCAGATGCCCCGAATGGACGGGCTGGAAGCCTCCCGGCGGATTCGCGCCAGCGGCGGCCCCAATGCCTCGGTCCCGATCATCGCTCTCAGTGCGAATGTTTTCGAGCGGGTGAGACAGGCCGCAGCCGCCGCAGGAATCAACAGCTTTGTGCCCAAACCCATCGACCCGAGGGAGCTGATTTCAGCGGTCCTCAAGGCGTATGAAGGCGAAGCGGAGGCCGAAACAAGCGCGGCCCCCTAGAGCACCCGACGAAGTGGATACCGGTTCGTCGCAGAAAATGCATTGATTATATAGGGTTATGAGCCGCGCCGAACAACCGCTCCGGCGGGGCCAGTTCGGGCCCCTGCTCATCAGGTCCGGTCGGGGCGGAGAAGAAGCCCAGCACATAGCCGCCCTTGGTGTAACCGATCAGGGCCCGCAATTCGGGGCTGAGCGTCCTGGCGATGTCCGGCGGGCAGGACAGATACTGATTTTCCTCCTGACGCAGCCAGTTGGGCGCATAGTGCAGCAGGATTCCGATCCGGTTGGCCGCCGTCTCATTGGCCCCGCCGCCGTGAATGACCGAGCCCGTATAGACCAGCACCGAGCCAGCCTTCATCTGCGCCGACGCGACCTCATGGGGCTGCGCCTGGCGGTCGGCCGCCCATTTGTGCGAGCCGGGCACGACGCGCGTGGCGCCATTGGCGTGGGTGAAATCGTTCGCCGCCCAGATGGTGCTGAGCTGGGTTTCGATCTTGCGGCTGATATAGCCGCCCCAGACCCCGCGATCCCGGTGCAGCATCTGGCCCTTCTCTTCCGGTCCGATGCTGACGGCCTGGGTAAAATGCAATTGGTAGCCATCGCAAAAGGGCTTCAGAAACGCCGCGCAGATCTGGTTGATCAGAGGATCGAGGGCCAGTTGGCGACAGGCGGGCGAACGCGCGACAAGCGCGCCGATGCGCTTGGTCCTGTAGCCGCCAAATTCATCGGTTCCCGTGCGCCCGCTGGCGACAAACGGATGCAGTTCGGCATTGGCTTGCGCCAGAAGGTCACTGGACATGGCGTTCTCGATAATGATGGCGCCATCCTGTTCGAGCGTCTCCAGAACCTGCTCGATGGACACGTCGTGACCGACGGTTGTTAGAGAGACCATATTTGGCGTTCCTCCGCTGACCTCAGCAAACAACGCATGGACGGTGAAGTCGATCCGCCTGATCCGGGATCGAGGCTACTTCGCCTGTTTTTCCACATATTGAAGGACACGCTCCGCGATCTCCGCGCCGTGGGTTTCCTGCGGGAAATGGCCGGCGTCGGGCAGGAGATCGAAGGTCGCCTGCGGATAGAGCGCCGCCCATGCCCGGCCCCAGTCCGGCGTGAAGACCCCATCCATCCCGCCCCAGATGAAATGGATCGGCTTGGACCATTGCTTGAGCGTTTCGAAATGGCGAGCGCCGCTGACCGCTGTCGGATCGTCCGGCTGGTCGATCGGGATGCTGAGCGGAAACCGTCGAGGACCGGCAAGGCCTACGGGCTCAAGCCCATGATGCGGCGCGTCATAGCCCCGCTTGACCGCCAGGGCCTCTGGCGACAGGTGCGGCGCCTGACCCGTCGCCAGCATGTCGCGGACCGCGCTCATCGGAATATGTCCAAGCGCCAGCATCATGATGGCGCCCAACGACATCGGTTCCGGGACACTGGCGTCATAGAGCCCGCCGGGCTTCCAGCCATCCGCCCAGTTGCGGATGGCTGAGCTGTAGACATATCCCTCATGCGGCAACCAGGTGTTCATGATCACCAGCCGATCAAACCGCTCGCCCATCTCGGCGGCCTGGGCAAGCCCCGTGGGGCCGCCCCAGTCCTGAGCAAACAGCGTGATCCCCTTCAGATTGAGCGCCTCGATCAGCGTGCGGCACGCCGCGGCATGGCGCCCGATGGAATACCATGAAGGGTCGACGACCTTGTCGGACCGGCCAAACCCGATGTGGTCATGTGCGATGCAGCGCCAGCCCTGCGCGACCAGAGCGTGGATGATGTGGCGGTTCAGATAGCTCCAGGTCGGCATGCCGTGCATCAGCATCGCCACCGGCCCGTCACGCGGCCCCGCATCGACATAGTGGAGGCGCAGCCCTTCGAAATCGACATAGTTCGGTGCGAAGGCGTAGCCGTCCAGACCGTCGAAACTCCCGTCCGGAGACCGCAGGAAGGCGACGCCGCCGTCTGTGTGGCGAATGTCAGATACGGACATGATCTGTTGAGCTCCTTGCGGTTTTCAGGTCAATTTCGGCCAACAGGGCGCGCGCCCGGGCGCTGTGCAGGTCGCTGAGTTCGCGCAGGGCGCGTCGGCGATGGTCGCCAGAACCGAGGGCCGCAAGGATGGCCCAGTAGCCCGCCTTGGCCTGGTTGAGGAAACCCTCATCCGAAAGATATCCCCCCGCCCACAGGAACAGGGCCCCGTTATAGGCGGCATAGATCTGGGTGGCCGTCATTTCGGCGTCCGCTGAACGGATCAGCATCCCGATATCCTTGGCCGTCTGCATCGCCTGCCTTTGCAGGTTGATGGGCTGAAACGAGACGAAGGGCTGCACGCGCACGCCAAAGGCGCCGCGAATCTCGGGAAGGACATTCAGCCACAGGCTCGCATCCGCCACGAACATGCGGGCGGACACGACGACGACGGCGTCGCCGATCAGGAAAGGATCGGCAAGGTTCATCGCGGCGATGGTCGCGCGCAGGTCTTCGAAAAGATCGCTGAGCAGCAGGCCCAGAAGTTGCTCGCGCGGACCGATCAGATTGTAGACCGTGGCGGTCGAGACCCCGGCCCGCTGGGCGATCTTCTCCGCAGAGACCTGGGGGCCGTGCTCCCGGATCAGCGAGCGCGCCGCGTCGAGGATGGCGCCCCGGCGCGCGGCCTTGCTGCGCTCGCGCTGAGAGACCGCGGCCTCGCCCTGTCCGATCATGTCCGAACCCGCGTCCCGCCCCGACCGATGCGTGGTCAATGACGTCATTCAGACCGCAGCCCGATAGGCCGACATGTCCCAGTCCGGCCAGCGTTGCTGGGTGAGCGCCAGGGTGGTCGCCGTCCAGAACGCATCGCCGGGACGCGGAACGCCGAGACAGGCAAGCTGTTCGGTCGTGGCGTTGGCGATGACTTTGTTCCAGGGCTTCAGGAAGTGGTAGGGCCACGACGTCCAGCCGACCTGGTCGTTGCCGGCGGCCTTGAAACTGGCCGTGACCGTATAGCGATGCCCGCCCGGCCGGGTAAGATTGGCGCCGCGGTGATAGACATCGAGCCCATAGGCGAAGACAGACCCCGCCGGTGCGGCGCCGGAGCGCTCGATCTGCTTGAGCGCGAGCTGTTTGGGATGGGCGAAACCCGTGGCGTGGGTCTGCTCGAAGGAAATCGACGCCCGGTCCAGGCCCTCCGCCCCATCCGTCTCTTCGGGCAGAATCGTCCGCAGGGGCCCCACGATCGCCGAGGCCTCGGGATTGGGCACATAATGGATCGCCCCAAGATCGTCGCTCACATCGGTCGCATAGATCATGAAGTTGATGGTCCGATGAGCCGCCGCATCGCCGGGCGCCGTGAGCGTATGGTTCTTGAAGTCGCAGTGGAAAGGCTGGTCGTAATCGGCGTCACCGGTGAATTTGGCCCATGCGTCACATTGATAAAGGCGGACATCGTCCACCTCGAGCGCGGCTTTCGCAAAGGCGATGAGCCGCGGGTTCAGACCGATGAGATTGATGGCGGTCGACGCCGCGAACGGCAGATGGTCCATGTTTCTGAATTGCGCCGGGTCGAACACGCCGACAGCCCCTTGCGGTGTGTTGACGAGAACATCGTGGCTGCGCCGTTTGGCCAGAAACAAGGCGTCACAGTCGGCGCGGACCGGTTCGATCTCATCGGGGGCGAAGAATCGATCGAGAACGACGCCGCCATCGCGCCGCCAGATCGCCAGATCCGCTGCGAGGCCGGGACCAAGGGCCGGGTCTGTCGTCATGGTTTTCCTCCGAACAGAGCAGACCCGCTGATGCAGGGCCTGCGCCGCGTCACGCACCGCTCATCCTAACGTTTCGAGCGCCGAAAGGCCCAGAGCCTCGCGATAGGTCTTGTGATAGTGGTGAAGCGCCGGTTCGTTGCGTCCGAACAGGAAGTGATCGACCAAACCGGACTGAGCTCCGCGATGGGAGGCCGCAGCGACGACATAGTCCTCGTCACGGATGATCTCACCAAAGCCCTGCGACAGGGAGCGCAGGCCGTCCGGGTCCTGCGCCAGGGCTTCGGGACGCGCATAGAAGCTCACCCGCGACAGGCTGCGGTCAGGATTGTCCTTGTCCGGATAGACCCGCACAAGAGTGACGGCGGCGCGGCCGACATTGATCTGGATATTGGGGAAAAGATAATAGACCGGAAAAGCGCCCATGGTGACATGCCAGTCGCTTTCCGGCATGGACCGCATCATGTCGATCGACCGCACACAAAGCGCCATCCGGTGATTGCGTCCATAGGTGTCATAGGCCTGGACGTTGCCGTAAAAGACCGGCGCAAGGGTGTCGCGGTGCAGCTTCTCGAAATGGTAGGTCTCGCCGAACGTATCGATGGCGAGCTTCCAGTTCATCGGCGTCTGATAGGTGTCGTCGCCAGTATGGACGAGATTTGCAAAGTCCCAGGTCTCGAACTCCTGATCCAGCCCCGCCAGAAGCTCAGAGGCGTTCAGAGCGCCGTCCACCTTCGGATGAACCCACAAAAGACCATGCCGCTCTTGCGCCGGCAGCTCGATCAGGCCAAGGCACGCCCTGTCGATCTGCCCGAAATGATCGGACTTGGGCACGCCGATCAGGGCGCCTGTATTGTCGAACGTCCAGGCGTGAAACGGGCAGACAAAGCGCGTCCGCTCACCGCGTGGCGCCGCCTCCAGGATCGTTCCCCGGTGTCGGCAGACATTGGCGAAGGCGCGAAAGCGTCCGTCTGAGCTGCGGGTCGCCAGCAAGGGAACGCCAAAATCGTTGACGGTGATGAAGGACCCGGCCTTTGGCAGATCGCCGCTCATGCCGATGACCTGGGGATGGTCCGTGAAAAAGGCGCTCCATTCCCGTTCGGCGCGCTGGGTCGAGGTGTAGTCCTCAACGCTGATCTTGCGGATGACGCCCTCGTCCACATTGGTTCCGCGGTCGAGATGACCCATCAGGGTGCGGATAACGCGAACCTGTTCCTCGTGGTGCATGACGCGCCTCTTTCAGGAGATATTATCAGACCTATCTATAATTATTTTTATATTCCTGTCTAAATATTTTTTGCCCCTCTGGGCCTGAGCGCCGCGCAGGCGGCTGTAGCGGCCGAAACGGCGCTGCGTCATGGCGGGATGAGCAACGGGGAGCGAGTCACCGGACGCGCCAGCCGCCCATGGCCCGCCCCGTCGCGCCCGATGCTGAACAATATCAGGCATCAAACATGATCAGGCCCGCCGGAAACCTCTCCGGCGGGCCTGTTTATGAGGGTTCGAGCACACAAGGCCCGCCATCCGCACGATGGCGCGCCGGTTGTCAGGCGAACTAGAACCTGATGACGAATTCGTCTTGCGGACGCCGGACCTTTTGCAGGTTCACCAGCCAGTCGCCCTCTTCCTGACGATAGCCGAGCGGCACGATCACCACGCTGCGCAGGCCGCGCGCGCGAAGACCCAGTATCTCGTCAACGGCGTCCGGGCTGAACCCTTCCATGGGGGTGGCGTCCACCTCTTCAAACGCCGCCGCGATCAGGGCGGCGCCAACACCGATATAGGCCTGTCGGGCGGCGTGCTGATAGTTCAGTTCTGCGTCACGCTGCGGATAGGTGGACAGCAACATCTGCCGATAGTTCTCCCAACCCTCGTTCCTGAACCCGCGCACCTGGTTGGTCAGATCGAACATGTGGTTGATGCGCTCGGCCGTATAATTGTCCCAGGCGGCGAACACCAACAGGTGCGAGCCGTCCGTGATCTGCGCCTGGTTCCAGGCCACAGGCTGGATGCGCTCGCGCACTGCCGGGTCCTTCACGACCACGATTTCATAGGGCTGCAGCCCGCTGGAGGTCGGCGCCAGCCGGGCCGCCTCTATGATCCTCTCGACCTTCTCGTCCGGCACGGACCTGGCGGGATCCATCTTCTTGGTGGCGTACCGCCAGTTCAGCCGATCGAGCAGCACAGAGGATTGGGTCATATGATGGTCTCCGAAGGTTACAGTCAGCGTCTGTCTGGACGCCACGTCGGACATCTAGGAAGACGCTCCGGATTCGCGAAGGCGCCGAGGCCGTCAAATCCAAAATAGTTTCCCGATTATACCCTTGACGCCTGTGCGCAACCGGCCGTTGGGTTCACATGATGGCCGCAAGAGGACGGCGCGAAGACCGCCGCCGGGGTGATCGACCGGCTTGCAGGCTGAGAACGGGCGGCTTGGTCAGGCGGACGGCGCCTCAGGCAAGGGGCCAGTATGCATCGCCGTCCATTGCAGGTCGCCGCCGTAACGCCAGGCCATCTGACCCGTCTCGTCGAGGGCGAAGAGATGGAGCCAGCGATTGTCGAACAGCTGACGAACGCCCTCATGGCGCTTGAGAATCCCGGTGATCGCTTCACGGGGCGCCTCGATGCAGACAGACAGTCGAAGCGGTTCATGGACATAGCGCTCTCCGTCATGGACCGATTGCCAGGGCAGACCGGCCCGCATCACGCCGCCATTTCCCTCGATCACGCCCATCCCGCCGGTGACGTTGTGGAGCAGCTTGTTGCCGCCGCCGAACAGGGTCGGCGCGACGGTTGATCCGTAATATTGCAGGCTGATCCAGCTGGCCACGACCACCGGAGCGGTCATGATCAACTCAAGAACGCCAAAATCGCGGTCGGTCTTCCAGTCATAATCGTGCAGGAAGGCGCGCCCCTCCAGGCTCTTGCCCGCTGTTCGCCCGCGGGGCGCGGCGATGAACGCCTTGCAACCGGCCAGGGCCCATTCGGGCCGCACCTGCGCCCAGTCGCGGCTGCGATGCTTGAGACGTGCCTCACCTGCCGATCCGGGCAGCTTCAGCGCCCGTTCAGCTCTAGAGATCGCGCCGGCCGAGCTGAGCCAGAGCTTCGCCTGGCGGATCTCGGACTGATGAAGGCCTGAAGGGCAATCATCCGTATACAGATCGACGACGTCTGTCGTGGTGTCGTGCAGGGCGCCCACGAACAATGTGTCGACCGGAATCGCTATTCCATGGCCAATGAGTTCCGCACGCACCTCCGCGTCATTGAGCAATATCGCCAGAAGTCGCGCGTTCACCTCGCCCGAATAGCCGCCGCAGGCGCCGCAATGCAGCGCGCTGGCATGCGGATTATTGACGACGCTGGCGCCGTGTCCGGTCAGGAGCACAAGTCTTGCAAATCGGCTTGTCAGGGACATGGCCCGCAACACCGTCCCGGCGAGCCGGGTTCTGGCGGCGAGATCGAGAGCCGGATCAAGACGGGGCGCTGGATCGTCCGGCGTCGACGGGGCGTGAAGCCCCAGCGCATCGCTGAGGAGCTTGCCCGCATAGACCGGCCCCGTCGCCTCGACAAAGGCGAATGACGAGACGGCCGCCAGCTTGAAGCGCCCCCATGCCCGCCTGGCGCGCGCCTTGAAGCGTGCGGACTGGTCAGCCTCTGCGTCATCGGGCCCGCCAGAATGCGTGGAAAAGCCCGGATTGAGCAGAACGGGGGCCCGGTGCTCGGGCACGTCAGACGCAAACCGGCGATGGGCGGCTGCAAGGCCGAAGAATCCGGCAAATCCCAGGGTCTGGATATCGGGACTGACCGATTCCAGCGCCCGACGAAACACCTCCGAGCGGACATCAATGCAGAAGGCGGCCTGCAGCGCCGGGGGGCCGTCTGACCTCGCCGACGCCGTCCGGGACGTGGCGAGCCTATCAGACAGGGCCCTCTGTGCGGCGCGTTCCGACGCGTCCTGCAGAATCTCATCCACCACATCCTCAGCCGTCGGCTGAACGGGCCGCGCATGAGCCGCGACCACCGCCTTCCACGCCTCGCCGATCTGGTCGCTATACCGGTCGAAAAGGGCATGTTCCCAGATCAGGCGGATCGCCAGAAAGTCAGTCATGGCGCTGTCCGCACCGCCGACGAGCTCGGCCTGCCAGAGCCGGTAGCGGGCATATTGCGCCCAGCCACCCAGTGTCGTCAGCATCTGGTGGAAATAGGTCTCCAGGGCCTGCTCCGGAATGGCGATCCGCTGCACAGCGCTTGCGATGGCGCCCAATGCCGTTTCGGGGGCCAGAGACACATGGGTGGCGAAACCCGTCAGGCCAACGATTTCGGGTGTCAGATCATGGGTGGCGACGGCGCGCCAGGCGGCGTAGGCGCTACGACCGCGCGGGGCGGCCCATAGGGCCTGGCCTTCGTCGACGTAGCCCGCCGCCCAGGCGCCGAAGCGCTCGGCGATCAAGCCGGGCCAGTCAATCCCCGTCGCTTGAGCGGCCAGATCCGCAATTGTGGGCGCTGCAACGACAACGGGTCTGACGCCAAGGGCCGCGGATTTGAGCGCTGCGAGGTCCGCAGGGCGCAGCGCCGGCGGCGCGCCGGCCAGCGCCGCCGACAGATCGGCCTCCGTAATGACCCCGCTGGACATCCGCGCCTGATACCAGGTTCGAGGCATGGTCACGCTCGCGCCTGCAACCCGCCCAAGCCGCGCGCTGACGGTGGCGAGGCTCTCCCCGGTCTGGCCGAGGAACGGATTGACCGCGACGCTGGATGAGAGAGGCCAGGCCGGAGGAATCGCCCGGGCGGCGCGATCGGCGGCGGCTTCCAGGCCACGCACGTCCGGCGGGATGGAGCTCTGAATGTTCGTCATATGCCTTGCTCCGGACAGATCAGTTTGCATCGTTCAGACGCCAGCCGCGCAGCAGCCGGTCGAACAGGGCGTTGGCGTAGAAACCGTTGGAGAGATGGACGCGCAGCCCCGCGGCGGCCGGGTGATAGGCCCACAGCGGAAACATCGCCTGGACCACGGCGACGAGGCCAAAGCTGATGACTGCGAGGACGATCAGCGCCCATTGCAGCGGCCCCGGCGCCGGGGCGGACGGCAGCACGCCAGAGGTGAGCCTGACCGCGAAGACCTGAAGCGCGAAGTAGCTGACCGACGTGGCGACGCCGTAGACGATGGTGCGCCGGGTCAGGGCCCTTGGCGCCGCATCGGCAAGACCCTGAGCCAGCATATAGGCGACGCCGAAGATCAGGATGGCGCCCAGCGCTATGGCCTGAGGCGACTTGTGATGAAAACCAAACCCAAGTCCGACAAGCGCATAGATCGCCAGCGCCAGCAAAAAGGCGCGTCCGACCGCGCCCGCCCTGGGGACGGCCACGGGACCCGGCCTGCGATTGGCGGCGATCAGCGCCACAGCGCCGCCCGACGCCAGGAAGGAATGGGCCTTGTAGAGCGAGTGGGCGACGATGTGCAGCAAGGCGAGCGGGAACAGCCCAAGCCCGCACTCCAGGATCATGAAACCCATCTGCGCGACCGTCGACCAGGCCAGCGACGTCTTCACCGCAGGCTGGGTCAGCATCACCAGCCCGCCAAACAGCGCCGTGAACCCGCCGACCATCACAAGCACCGCCAGGACGCCGGGCGCCAGCAACATCAGGTCTGCGAAGCGGATCAGCACAAATCCGCCCGCATTCACGACCCCGGCATGCAACAGCGCGGAGACCGGCGTCGGGGTTTCCATCACCTCCGTCAGCCAGCCGTGCAGCGGAAACTGCGCCGATTTCAGGAAGGCCGCCGCCGCCAGACAGCCCGCTGCGGTCATTGCGACACCGCCGCCGCGTCCTGCATGTGCGCTCTTCAGGATCTGCGCGATATCCGTCGTGCCGTAGGTCAGGGCCAGCAATACCGCCGCAACCGCCAGGGCGGCGTCTCCGAGGCGAGCCGTGACGAACTTCTTCGCGGCGGCGCGCCGGGCCGCGACACGGTCGGGATAGAAGAGCAAGAGCCGGTGCAGAAAAAGGCTCGTCGCGACCCACGCCAAGACGAGCTGCACCAGATTGCCCGACAGCACCAGAAGAAGCACCGAGGCCAGCGTCATGCAGAGCCAGGCGGTGAACGCGCCCTGCCGCGCCTCTCCATCCAGATAGGTCGCAGTGTACCGCACCACGACCCAACCGATGAACGAGACCAAAAGAAACATCGCGACACTGACCGCGTCGAGGCGGACAGACAGGCCCACGCCCTGCAAACCGATCAGCGGGCTCTGCCCCGACCCATGCAGCGCGACCCATCCTGCGCAGACCCCCGCGACCGCCAGACTGATCAGCGCGCAAAGTTCAGCCAGGCGAGGCAGCATCCAGGGCCTGCGGCCCGGGATCGCGAACCCCGCAGCGGCGCCCATCAAAAGCGCCAGAGGCGCCGCGAACGGCAGAAGCTCAATTGGCAAGACTTTTCCCCCTCACCGCATCATGCGGGTGAGGCGCAGAGGTATCCGACGAGCTTTCCTGATAAAAATTCATTGTTTGGGAGATTTCGTTCTGTTTTATAGAACGATATGAAAAGCCTTAACTTCAACCATCTCCGCTATTTCTGGGCTGTCGCACATGAGGGCAGCCTCACACGTGCAGCGGCGCGGCTGAACCTGTCTCAGTCCGCCCTATCGGTGCAGATCCAGAAGCTTGAGCACCAGATGGGCCATCCGCTGTTCGAACGAATGGGCAAGCGGCTTGTCCTGACCGAGGCCGGTCAGATCTCGCTGGACTATGCGGACACCGTGTTTCAGGCCGGCGACGAGCTGATGAGCACGCTTGAAGGGCGGCCTCTCGCCAGCCGTCAGGTCTTGAGGGTCGGGGCGCTGACCACCCTGTCACGCAATTTCCAGCTTGAGTTCCTGCGCCCTCTGGTCGGTCGCGCTGATGTGGAGCTGATCGTGCGTTCCGGCGCCACACGCGACCTGCTGGCGCAACTCGAATCCCACGCCATCGATGTGGTGCTGTCCAACAGCGCCGCACAGCGCGACGCCCGCGCGCCCTTCCGTAATCACCTGCTCGACCAGCAGCCCGTCAGTCTGGTGGGCCGGCCGCGGCCCGGCAAGGCCCCGTTCCGATTCCCGGAGGATCTTCGCAGCGAGCCGATTCTGCTGCCGAGCCTGGACAGTGACATCCGGGTCGGGTTCGACCGCCTGCTGGAGCTGGCTGGCGTGCGTCCGGTCATTCTGGCGGAGGTCGACGATATGGCGATGCTGCGCCTCCTGGCCCGCGAGCGCGAAGGCGTCACGCTGGCGCCCCCCATCATCGTCCGCGACGAACTGGCGTCCGGGGTGCTGGTCGAGCATTGCCGCATCCCGCAGCTGACCGAAAGCTTCTACGCCATCATTCAGAAACGCCGCTTTCCCAACCAGCTTCTGGGCGACCTCATGGCCAGATATGCGCCCACAGATCATTCCGCGTCTGTTGCGTGATCAACCGGCGCCAGATCGGACCGTCTCCTTCACCTTGGGGGCCACGACGCTGCGCTGCTTGGGCTCTGACCTGGGCTTGGGCAGAAGGCGAAAGCGCGTCTGGCACCACGCAAACTCTATGCCCACGTCCAGCAGCGCATCGCCGCGCCCGCAGGGACAGGCGAACTCCATAACATCGAGAACACGGTAGGTCTCTCCAGCGCGCAAAGGCACCGGTCGGCCGGTCACATGGTTTGGGGCCGCATTTACGCATAGAACCAGATCGCCCCGTCCGACTGCGTCGCTCATGTCTCACATTCCCAGAGTTTCCGAAGCCAGAGCTTCGACGACCGGGATTGTACATGAAACGGAGAGAAAACTCTCACTTTGCAGCAGACAATGCTCACCGCCGAAGCCCCATCCAAGGCCCCGGGCCGCCCTGTAACGGCGGTCGACGGGTCAAGCGGCGCGACGACCGGCGTCGATATTGTCGTCGAGTTCGAAAAGCGCAACCAACTCAGCCAGGCTCTCCGCCTGGGAGGAGAGCGACTTTCCGGCGGCGCTGCATTCTTCGACCATGGCGGCGTTCTGCTGGGTGATCTGGTCGATCTGGTTGACCGCCCGGTTGACCTCTTCCAGGGACACCGCCTGCTCCTGCGTCGCCGCCGAGATGGCCTTCACCTCTTGCCCCAGATCATTGACCTGAATGAGAATGCGCTTCAACGCCTCTCCGGTCAGGCCAACCAGCTCCACGCCGGCGTCCACTTCACCCGAAGACTGCTGGATCAGGCCGCGGATCTCGCGCGCGGCCTCGGCCGAGCGCTGGGCGAGGGCGCGAACCTCGGTGGCCACCACCGCAAATCCTCGACCGGAATCGCCCGCCCTGGCCGCCTCCACGCCTGCATTGAGGGCCAGAAGGTTTGTCTGGAAGGCAATCTCGTCAATCACCCCGATGATCTGGGCGATTTCACGCGCCGAAGTTTCGATACGGTTCATGGCGACAATGGTTCTGTCCACCACGTCCGCCGACTGGTCAGCATCGCGTTTTGTTCGCTCCAGAGCACCGAGCGCATTGCGGGCGCTGTCAGCTGTCGCCGCCACGGTAGAGGTGATTTCGCCCAGAGCCGCGGCTGTTTCCTCCAGTCCCGCTGCCTGATGTTCAACGCGCTGGGACAGGCTTTCCGTGGCCGCGCTGATTTCACGCGTTTCCGAATTGATGGCGACGGCCCCGTCGGCCACCTGTCCGATCGCCGTCGCAAGCGCGTGGACGGCGGAATTAAAATCCTCGCGAATTTGCTCATAGGCCGCTGAAAAAGGCGTGTTGAGCCGATGGGTCAGGCGCCCGGCCGCCAGATTGGAAAGACCCTGCGCCAGGCTCTCCACGATTGTCGCCTGCTCATCGGCAAGACGGCGGCGATCCGCCTCGCCTTCGGTTTCAAGTCTGGCGGCGCGCTCACGCTCTTCGCGCGCCTCGCCTTCCAGTCTGATCTTGTCCAGACCGGCCTGACGAAACACCTGGACAGCCTGCGCCATGGCGCCGATCTCATCGCGGCGGCCCAGGCCCGGCGCTTCGACGCTGAAATCGCCTTTGGCGAGGCGCTTCATGGCGCTGGTCATGCCTGCGACCGGCGTTGCGATCGACCGGGTGAGAAGTCCGCCCATGAAGATCGACAGCACGACGCTGAAGGCGCCGCCGATCATCAGGGCGAGATTGGCCATTGAAATCGACTTCACCTGTGTGGCGGACCGCGTCTGCATCAGGGCGCGCTCAGGATCGGTGATGTCTTTCAACACGGCCCTGACCTTGGTCAGACGGCCCGAGGTCAAGAGGCTGGCGGCGGCGGCCTGTTCCTCGCCCGGGGTCTGTCGCTTGGCGATCTGGGCGGCCTCCTGGTCAGATACTTCGGCTATATTGACTTTCAACGCATCGACCGCGCTCTTCATGGCGGCGGCGTCTTCCAGGTCATTCAGCTCATTGATCTTTTTTGCCACGCCCTCCTGAAAGCCCTTCAGCCTGGGAAGGAAGCTCGCGTCGCCTGTCGCAACATAGCCACGCACGGCGTTCTGCCCTTCGACAAGGCCTTCCAGCACCTGGTCCCCGGTGGAAAGAATCAGCAGCCCGCGCTCATTGGCGACGCGTGCATGATCGATGGAGTCGAGGCTGAGCCAGATGGCCCCCGACATCGCCAAACTGCCCGCCACAACGCCGACAAACGCAAATCCAACCTTCTGGCTGATTTTGAAATCTGAAAATCCCGCCACCGACGTCTCCCGCCCCATCTGCGCCGGTATATCCTGCCAGCACTCACGGTGCTCAAAATGGGTTCCTACAGGTGAATATATAGTTATGTTGAGATCAATTCGCCGTAACAACTCTAGACTTCGTGCCGAGAATTGGGGAACAAGCTGAGTTGACGTCTGGAGAACGCGTGCACAGTCGTGCAGATCGAAACATCATAAGCGAAGACTTACAATCGGCATGGCCGACAACATCGACTGGACTGATGCAAGATTCGTGGTCCCGTCGCCCAGTATCCTTTTCGGTGTGAATGATTGGGCGCCGATACGTCAGGTCCTGCCCACCCAAACGGCAATGGCCAGATCCTGGGCGGCTGGCCGCTCACAATCCATTGCGGGCGCTGAACCGGCTCAATAAGGTGTGACAGATTCAGGGGGCGTCATGGACCAAACACCTTCAGTTGGCCCAGAACCGCCCCCACGCCAGGGACCTCCCGCCTGGGCGCTCGGCCTCGCCACGGCGTGCAATGGCGCGTTCAGCGGCGTCCTTGTGATCACCATCCCGCAACTGCTGGCGGCTCGCGGCGTCCCCGAACTACAGATCGCGTCCATCTCGGGCCTCAGCTTCCTTCCAGGCGCCTTCAACTTCCTCGCCGCGCCCATCCTTGATGTGGGCCTCAGTCGCCGAACCTACGCCATCGGTCTGGCGCTGGGTCTGGCGGCCCTGACAGCGCTCAGTCTCAACCTGCTCTCCAATCTTCCCCTGCTCGCCGTGGTCATGTTCCTGGCCAATGTCTGCTACTATCTGTACACGCCCGCTGTTGCCGGCTGGTTCGCCCAGTTGCTGGCCCGGAATGAAGAACCGATACTGGGGGCGTGGATGTCCGCAGCCAGCGTCGCCAGCTTTGGCTGCTCCTCAGCGGTCGCGATCCTGCTTCTGCGCCACCTGCCCTATGAAGTCGGGGTCGCGCTGATGTGTCTTCTGGGCCTTGCGCCCCTGAGCCTGTTCTTCTTCGTCCCGCATGAGCCCATGCCCACCCTGTCCCTGCGCAACAGCTTCGGCCCGGTCACGCGCAACCTCGCCAGGATCGTCGGTGATCGTCACATCTGGCGGATGATGGCCCTGTTCGCCGTGCCCTGCGCGACCTTCTCGCTGACCAATACGCTGAGCGGCATAGGTCGTGACTTCCACGCCTCGGAAGCGTTTGTCGGGCTGATCGGCGGCGTCGGCACAACCCTGGGCGGGGTGTTCGGCGCGCTGGCGGCGCCCTTGCTGGTCAAGCGATTCCCGCCTTTGACGCTCTATATCGCCATTGGCGTTCTCGGCGGCCTGTTCACGCTCAGCCTGCTCGTTCCCGCCCGCACGCCGTTCCTCTTCGCCCTGGCCATGGTCGGCGAGAACGTGTTCCAGTCAGCAGCCTTTGCCCTGATCTACGCCCTGGTGCTGATTTCCATCGGCAGGAACAACCCGATCGCCTCGACACAGTTCGCCCTGATCAACGCCGCTTCGATCATTCCCATCGTCTATATGCCGATGCTGGATGGTCTGGGCTATGATCGCGGCGGTCTGGCGGGCAATCTGGCGGTGGATGCCGGCGTCAGCCTTGTCGCCTGCCTGGTGATGACCCTGTTGTTTGCCAAGCCCTGGAAGGACACGGTGCGCGCAGAGGACACGACGGCTCCGGAACCGGACGCCGCATAGGCCTTATCCCGACAGACTCAAATCCGAAGACGCCCGTTCATGACCGTGACAGTGGAAAGCGGCAAGGTTGCACCCCGACCGAACCGGCCAGATTTCCAGGACAATTGAGACGTCGCTGCGATCCGACTTCGCAAGGTCCTTCTTCGGACCGGTTTGATCTGCCTCGTCAGTGCAGCAGCTTTAACGGAATTTTTCGCATCCAGCGGCATACTCGGACTCAAGGCTCACGCAAGATCACCGAGAACAATATGACCGACACATCCAGGAAGTGTGACGGCTGCCGAAAGGGTGACGCGCTGGACTTCAGCTTTTCCATGGCTTTCCAGCCCATCGTCGACCTCCACACCGGGAGCGCCTTCGCCTATGAAGCGCTTGTGCGCGGACGCGATGGTCAGTCTGCGCAAAGCGTCCTGGCTCGGGTGACCCCGGCCAACCGATATGCTTTCGACCAGAAGTGCCGGGTAAAGGCCATCGAGACCGCGGCGGCCGCCGGTCTGCTGGACACTCCGGCGAAACTCTCGATCAACTTCCTGCCAAACGCCGTATACGAGCCCAAGGCCTGCATCCAGTTGACGCTGCAAACCGCCAAGGCCTGCAATTTTCCGACGGACCGACTGATATTCGAGTTCACTGAAAATGAAGAAATGGTGGACCCGTCGCACGTCTCCAGGATTGTCGACTGCTACAAGAAGATGGGCTTCGGGACGGCGCTGGACGATTTCGGTGCGGGCTATGCAGGATTGAACCTGCTCGCCCGGTTCCAGCCTGACATCATCAAGCTGGACATGGAGCTGATCCGGGCGCTGGACGCCAGCCTGCCCAAGCGGCTGATCATAGACGCTGTCGCGAAATTGTGCGCCAAGCTGGGGATCAGTGTGATCGCAGAGGGCATCGAGACCGATGCTGAATTGAACGCCCTGCGCGAAATCGGCATCCGCTATATTCAGGGCTTCCTGTTCGCCAAGCCCGCCTTCGAAGCGATTCCGATGGTTCAGATGTCTGCGCAGGACATGGCCCTGTCGGCCTGATGGGGCGATGGGCTTGATCCTGACATGGGGTCAAAAACGGTGAATACTGGCGTGTCGCAGTTCATGCGCGCGTGGTCGCCAGGGTGCGTCCCCGCCGCCCATCAGACAGAGCCATTCGATGAAGCCTCGTCCTCGCATCACTCTGGTCAGCGGTCAGTTGCTCACCGCCCAATGCTGGGCGCCGCAGGTCGCAGCCCTCAGCCGCGACTACGATCTGCGACATGCCGACCATAGCCAGGATGACACCATATCGGGGATGGCGGCGCGCCTGCTGGCCCAAAACCCTGAGCCATTCGATCTTGTCGCCCACGCCATGGGCGGGTTCGTCGCTTTTGAGGTTCTGCGTCGCAGCCCGGAGCGGGTGCGCAGCCTTGTGCTGATCGCTAGTCTGGCCTCGGCAGACGGCCCCGCCCAGACGGAGCGGCGACAGGGCTATATCAGACTGGTCGAGGCGGGCAATTTCGCCGGGGTGGTGGAAGAACGCATACCCATTCTGGTCCACCCTGCGAGGCGTGAAGACGCCCCCCTGCTCTCAACGGTCCGGCAAATGGCGCAGTCCACCGGCCCCGAGGTTTTCCTCGCCCAGCAGCGCGCCATCATGGGACGGATCGACAGCCGTCCCTTTCTGAAAGACATCGCCTGCCCGGTCCTGCTGATCAGGGGCCGCCAGGATGGCGTCACGACGCAGGATCATCAGGATGAGATCCTTGCCCAGATTCCCCACGCCCGATTGGAGACGCTGGATCATGCCGGCCACCTGGCGACGCTGGAACGACCGGAGTCTGTGTCGGCGCTGCTCAGCGACTGGTTAGGCGCGCAGAACAGGTGAGGCGACAGCCAGAACGGCGCTTCTGCCCATCCTGCAATGTCGTTGACAACTGCAGCCCCCTGAGAACAGGCTGGGGCGCCGCGGAGGGATCCAGTGCGGCTGGCGAAGCCGCACCCAGACGAGCTCGCTCTCAGCCCGGACTGAGAATGGTGAAAAGCGGGGAGGCCGTCATGGCGAATGCGGAATTCGATATTCGAGGCGTGAACCATCTGGCCCTGGTGTGCCGCGATATGGCCGAAACGGTTCGCTTCTATCGCGATCTGCTTGGCATGCCCCTGATCAAGACCATCGACCTGCCAGCCGGCGTCGGGCAGCATTTTTTCTTCGATATCGGCAATGGCGACGCGCTCGCCTTCTTCTGGTTCGCCCAAGCTCCAGCGGCCGTGCCGGGTGGAAGCGCGCCAAGCCATCTGCCCGGTGAAGGCGACTTTCGCAGCGCCCATGGTTCGATGAACCATATTGCGTTCAATGTCCCCGCCGAGCGCTTCGATGAATATGTCCAACGTCTGGTGGACAAGGGCGTGAAGATATCCCCCGTGATGAACCACGACAATTCCGTGATGGGGATCAGCCCAGGCGTCACTGATGATGTCTTCGTCAGGTCCGTCTATTTCTTTGATCCTGACGGGGTTTGCCTGGAGTTCGCCGCCTGGACCAAACCCTTCGGGCCTGAGGATGTCGCCCATGCGCCCATGACCGCCCAGGGCGTGAAGGACGAGACGGTGCTGCCATCGCGGCCCCGCCAACCCGCCTGAGGAGGTCCTGGGCGCCCGATGATCCAGAACCTTGCCGACCTGTTGACCCGGGTGGACAGCCAGTTCATCGGCCTGCCCTCTCCCACCGCGCCCCGGATCATGGCGGGCGGCCATCCCTGTCAGGGCATCTATTGGACGCCGAAAGGCAGACGGCCAAAGGTCGCCTTCATCGCGACCCACTACAATGTCGACTTCTCGGAGCACTATGCCGCACCCTATTTTGCAGCGCGCGGCTTTGGCTTTCTTGGATGGAACACCCGCTTCCGCGGCTTCGAGGACCAGTTCGTGCTGGAGCACGCCCTGCTCGACATCGGTGTCGGCATGGGCTGGTTGCGCGAACAGGCGGGCGTCGACACCGTGGTCATCCTGGGCAATTCCGGCGGGGGTTCGCTGATGGGCGCCTATCAGGGCGAGGCCATCGGTCCAACCTTGCAGGGCGCGCTGACCGGGGCGGCGCGAGACCATTATGAAGCCCTGCCGCCAGCCGACCTCTATGTGTCCCTGAACGCCCACCAGGGACGGCCGGAGGTCCTGACCGACTGGATGGACGCCTCGGTCATGGATGAGTTCGATCCGGTCGCCACCGATCCTGACCTTGACCCGTTCAATCCGGACAACGGTCCGCCCTATTCGCCGGCGTTCATCGTGAAATATCGCGCGGCCCAGCGCGCCCGCAACCAGCGGATCACAGACTGGGCCAAGGCCGAACTGGCGCGCCTGAATGCCGCTGGCGTTCCAGACCGGATCTTCCCGATGTTCCGCTGCTGGGGCGATTTGAGGATGATGGATCCCGCCATCGACCCGTCCGACCGCACGCCGAACATGTGCTATGCGGGCAGACCGGCCATCGCCAACCGCTATCCTTCGATCGGGCGCGCAAACACGATCAAGGCCTGGCTCTCCATGTGGAGTCTTGAGACCTCAAAATGTCAGGGCCGCCCCCATCTGGAAAAGTTCAACACGCCGTCGCTGGTGGTGCAGGGCACAGCCGACACGGGCGTGTTTCCGCAGGACGCGCGCGACATCTACAGCTTTATCGGCGCCAGGGACAAGTCGCTGGAACTGATCACTGGCGCTCACTATTTCGAAGACTCCGACACTGTGCGCGAGACCATGGCCTCGCTGGTCGCCGAATGGGTCAAACAGCGGGTCTAGTCATTGATATTGCGCGCCATTTCGCCTCGTCCAGCCCGACAATCAGCATCCATAGCGCCAGTGCGCCCTCCCCGATCAGGCAGGGGAACAGAATGATCGGCGAAAGCAGGTTCGGCGCCATGAAATAGGCAAAGCTGTTGATCAGATAGCACGCCCCCGCAAGGCTATAGAGCAGGCCCAGCCATCGCGGGAAAAAGCCCGAGCAGAAAATGACTGCGCCATAGATCAACAGGGCGAAGCCGAAAAAGGTCAGCCCGATATCGAAGCCGATATCATGCCATTTCAAGGCCAGGCGGGCGAAAGCGGCCAGCTGAGCCTGGGGTATGGCTGCAATATCGGGCGAGCCGCTCAGAAGGGTCAGCGGCGCAAACTGCGTCCAGGCGTTGACCGCGTTGATCGTGTTCTGGGTCAGGTCGAGAAGCACCGCGAGCAGCACCCAGAAGCGGCTGACGGGCGTCAGCAGCCGATAGATGATCAGGGTCAGTGGAACGGCGATCACATTGGTCAGCATCTCCGCGCCAAAGCCAAGCCGATAAAGGGCTTGATGCGTCATGATGGCGTGCGCGGTGGCGCCCGGATCGCCCGCGGCGACCAGCCCCTGGCGCACAGCCACCTCGGCGTAGCCCCCCAGCAGGATCACCAGGAGATATAGCGCTCCAGCGATGCGAGCCTCAATTCGCGGGGACTGAATGTCTGGCATGACCGGCTCCACAAGCATTCTCTACTCGATATCCCGGCACGTCTGAAACTCGTCCGGACCGTCAATCTCTGGGTCGCAATCATGCATCATTACCGCGCTTTGAGGCTAAGTTCAGCGCGCTGCATGCGGGTATGGACTGATGGGGTGGAGCATAGGACCTGCCCGCCACACAGACAATCTTTGCGAACGCAAGGTCGGCGGCCCTGCGGGGGACGTTGCCGGCTTAGGCCGGTTGTGAACATTAATTCACCTCGTGCGCTGTGGTCCTTGCTGTACGCTGTGACGAGGGGCGCTCGACCGGCGGACCCATGATCCTGGGGGCACATGTGGCAGAGGCTCATCCTACCCGTTCGCCGCGCTCGCTCGCTCGACTGACCGGCGGCGTCTATCTGTTCATCATGGCCGCGGCGATGTTTGCCGAAGCGTTCGTCAGGGACAGATTGATCGTGTCGGACGACGCCGCCGCGACCGCCCGCAATATTACGGCGAATGACAACCTCTGGCGCTGGGGGATCGCGGCCGACGTCGCCACAACCCTGGCCGATGTCGCCGTCACAGCCCTTCTTTACCTTTTGCTCAAGCCGGGCGGGCGATCCCTGTCCCTGTGCGCGGCGACCTTCAGACTGGCCTATAGCGCCGCGATGCTCGGCAGCGCCGCTTTCCTGCTCGCGCCGCTGCAGATCATCAACCACCCGATGTCCGGGCTGTCTCCAGCCGAGGTTCAGGCGCTGGCGAGCTTCTCACTTCGCCTCCATGGCGCGGCCTTCGTCGTCGCCCTGACCCTTTTCGGCGTTCATCTGACGATGATCGGCGCCCTGATCGTCCGGTCGACCTTCCTTCCCAGACGGCTCGGCCTGGCGCTCGCCTTTGCTGGCGTCTGTTATGTCGCCAACAGCTTCTCGAGAATCTTGTCGCCGACCCTGGCAGACGGCCTCTTCCCGTGGATCCTGCTGCCGGGGTTCCTGGCCGAGGGCGCCCTTGCCCTGTGGCTCCTGGTCGTCGGGGTGAACCCGGACCGCTGGCTCGTCGCGGCGGGTACACAGCTTGACGCCGGACGGCGCCCCTGGACGATCCAGAGATAGATTGCCGCCAGCAGCGGTCTGTTTTGAGCAGAGCCTTGGCGGTGATGACAAGCTGTCGCATGACGGCAGTGAAGGCGGTTGTTGCGGGCTTTCCGGCGTCGACACATGGCTGTGTGTTTCATCTGCCGTGACCCGCCTGATCAGGGCGGCGGGGGATCGGACCGGAAGGCCGCAGGGATCGGGCAATCCGTGCAGATCCTGGGAGTCGTCGGCCGTCATCGATGGAACGCGACGGACATGGCTCGGGGTGGATCGGTTTCGCCTCGCGGGCGGCATGGCGATCGAGGAACATGTGATTTTCGACTCCGCCGCCTTGCCACAGGCAGGCTGAGCCGAAACGCCTCGGCCGGGCCTCCTGAGGGGCGCGATCGCGCAGATCTCGACCCTGGGCGGCGCGCCCTGGACAGCGCGTGTCCGGGCGGATTTCTGCTTGCCATTCACGCCAGTCGCGCCAAGCTCAACCCAGCTGATGACAGCAGGATCTGAACGGGATCGGTAAGAGGGATCTAGATGCGAAAGCTGATGCTGATAGCGGCGACAGCCGTTTCACTGGCGACAACGGTAGGTCATGCGGGCGAGATTGCCAAAGGCAAGGTGTGCGACTACCGAAACTCGCCTTGGGATCCGAACCAGGTCGGCCATGACGAGAGGACTTTCAACGGCACGGCTTACGATGGTTGCCGTTCGTTCGACGGCGCCATGCAGACTGGTTTCAACGAAGGCAAGGTGCTGATCATGGACACGACGCACCGGCCCTATGTGAGCAATGAGTGCGTCAGAGGGCGGGAAATGCAGGTCCTCATTCGCGAGGCGAACAAGCCACAGACCTGGGGCGGCGCCTACTGGGTGTTTCCGTGGTCCTTGAACTGCCCATGAGCAAGCTGCGGCCGCCGCCCTTGAAATAAAAGTAAAGCACGACGCAGCTTTGAGCGGCGCTGGATCGCGAGTGAGGTGGGGGAGTGAATCGATGAATGCGCGCCGGGCCGCCTGGATATTTGCAGGTCTGACCCTGGTCGTAGGCGCGTTCCAATTCGCGCTGGCGCTCGGTGCGCCCTGGGGAGGTTTGGCGATGGGCGGAGCCTTCCCCGGCGCGTATCCGCCGCCGATGCGCGTGGCGGCTCTGGTTCAGATCGGCGTGCTTCTGGCCCTGGCCCTGGTGATCCTGATCAGAGCTGACCTGGCCCTTCCCAAATGGCGCGCCGCCTCGACCAGACTGGTCTGGGGCGTCGTCTTCCTTTCTGGCGTTGCGGTCGTGCTGAACCTGATCACGCCCAGCCCGCTGGAGCGCTTGATCTGGGCCCCTGTGGCGATGGTTCTCTTGCTGACGGCCATTCGGGTCGCCGTCGACAGATGACGACCGACGACGCATTTCCCACGGATATGGCTTCCAGCGGGTTCGCTTGAGGCCAGGCTGGCGGCGGAAGAACCAAATCCTTTGGCGACCGCCATGTCTCCACGATTCGAACATCGACAAGATCGGGATCGGGGGCTGGAAATCCGTCATGAAACCGCCTTCCAAAACTTCGATATTTTGAGTAATGTTGAATTATGAAAATCAATGACGCCGCTAATGTCCTGTCCGCCCTGGCCCTTGAAGGTCGGCTCGCCATCTTTCGCCTGCTCGTCAAGGCCGGACCGGGCGGGGTCAAGGCGGGCGACATCGCCCACGCGGTCTCGGCCAATGCGAGCACGCTTTCGGCCAATTTGAATGTGCTCAGCCATGCGGGTCTGATTGAAGGTCGGCGGGACGGGCGCGCGATCTATTACGCCGCCCGCTATGACCGCATGAGCGACCTTCTGGCCTTCCTGATGGATGACTGCTGCAACGGCACGCCCGAAATCTGCTTGCCCCTAATCAATATCGCCACCCGCGCCGCCTCTTGTGCGCACGATCAGGCGGAACATGAGGAAACGACAAGATCAGCCCAGGCCGCGTCGGTGCAGGCATGATGGAAGTCGCCGCCGAAACTTCGCCCCATCCGGAGGCGCCGCCAGTCACATTCAGCCTCGCGCGCCAACTGGTGGCCGAAGGCTTGGGGACGGCCCTGTTGCTGACAGTTGTCATTGGTTCTGGCATCATGGGCGACCGTCTCTCCGGCGGGAATGTCGCCATCGCGCTACTGGGAAACACCATCTCGACGGGCGCGGCTCTGGTTGTTCTGATCACCATCTTCGGCTCGCTCTCCGGCGCACATTTCAACCCCGCCGTCACCCTGGCCTTTCTGTTGAAGCGGGAGATCAAGCCGATCACGGCTGTGCTGTTCATCACGGCTCAGATGATCGGGGCGATCGCCGGGGTCATTGCCGCCCACGCCATGTTCGGTGAAGCGATCCTGCAGGTCTCCACCAAGCTGCGAGACGGACCGGCCCAGATGTTTTCCGAATTCATCGCCACGTTTGGGCTGCTGGCGACCATTTTGGGGTGTGTTCGCTTCAGCACCGGATTCACGCCCGTCGCCGTCGGCCTCTATATCACCTCGGCCTACTGGTTCACCGCTTCCACCTCGTTCGCCAACCCGGCGGTGACGGTTGCGCGCAGCCTGTCCAACACCTTTGCCGGCATTGCGCCATCTTCAGCGCCCGCCTTCATTGTCGCTCAGATCCTGGGCGCGGTGACCGCCGTGGTCCTGTTCGGATGGCTCCTGAAGGAAGAACCCAGACCGTGACCCAGGACGCCTTCCCGATCACCATCTATCACAATCCCAACTGCGGAACGTCCCGCAACGCCCTGGCGATCATCCGCGCGGCGGGCTATGCGCCAGACGTGGTTGAATACCTGAAAACCGGCTGGACGGCGGCGCTTCTCAACACCCTTCTTGCAGACATGGGCGCCTCCGCACGAGACCTCCTGCGGGAAAAGGGAACCCCCGCCGCCGAGCTTGGCCTTCTGGCGCGCGATGTCAGCGACGAGGCCGTGATCGCCGCCATGATCGCCCATCCCATCCTGGTGAACCGACCGATTGTTGCGACGCCGCTGGGCGTGAAGCTGTGCCGGCCATCCGAGGTCGTGCTTGACCTTCTCAACAACAAGCCGACGGCGTTCACAAAGGAGGATGGCGAGGTGGTTAAGCTCTGATGATCGGCAGGCGCAAGCCGACGTCGCAGTGGTGTGAGAGATGTGGAAATGGGCGGATCATCACCCTAAAGTCTTTTGAATGCCGGGAGAATATGATGCCCACAACAGCGCTGCTGATCATCGACGCGCAGCTTGGTTTGCTAGATGGCGCCTATCGATCAGAAGAAGTCCTGGTGGCTATGTCCGAGGCGCTTCGACGTGCGAGGGAGGCGAAAGCCGCTATAATTTTCCTTCGCCACAACCATATGAGTTTTGCGCCACTCATGCAGGGCGCGCCCACCTGGGAAATCCATCCGCGCCTTGCGCCGCAGGCTGGTGAGGCGGTTATCGACAAGACCGCGTCTGATGGCTTCTGGAACACCAACCTGCAGCAGCTGCTCGAAGAGCGTGGCGTCGTCCGGGTGAGTGTGTCGGGGCTCATGACCGAATTCTGCATCGACGCCACATGCCGGTCCGCCATCAGCCGAGGATTCGATGTGGTTCTCATTGCAGACGGCCACACCACGAAAGACGCCGTAATCGACGCAGCCACGACGATCCGGCACCACACCTATGCGCTGACCAACCTGGCCCATCCGACGCGCTCGATCATCGCGAAACGAGCAGCCGAGTTGGAGTTCGCTTGACGAGAAGAGCCTATCCCAGCCAGAGCGGGGCGCCGAACCGCCCGCCCTCCCCTTGAGACAAAGCGGTCTTTCGGCTGACGATTATCCCCGTGAGGCCAACCCGCGATCTCCCTGATCGCCGTCACCTTTGCGCCCCCGGCGGAATGCTTTATGGGGAGCGCATATGAGCCAGCCCTTCGCCATAGGTGTTGATTTCGGCACGACGAACACCGTGGTCGCACGGGGCGATGACAAGGGTGAAGCCCGTCTAGTCGCCTTCGACACCCCTACGGGGTCCGACTGCACCTTCCGCTCCACGCTCAGCTTCAATCAGGACCCCGCCGAACTGACCGGGCGAACGGTCAATGCAGGCCCTTGGGCGATTGAGGCCTATCTGGACGATCCGGCCGATACGCGCTTCATCCAGTCCTTCAAGAGCTATGCGGCGAGCCCCCTGTTCAGCGAGACCCGGATCCTCGGACGCCGCTACACTTTCGAAGACATGCTGTCGGCGTTTCTGCTGAGGCTGCGCGAAAACAGCACAGACGCGCTGACGGCATCGGGCGGACGGGTGATTGTCGGGCGGCCTGTGCGGTTCGTAGGCGCAGCGCCCGACCCGGATCTGGCGCTGAGGCGCTATCAGACCGCGTTTGAGCGACTGGGCTTCACCGACATCCTCTATGTGCACGAACCGGTGGCGGCGGCGTTCTTCTTTGCGCGACGTCTGGACGCGGACGCCACCGTTCTGGTCGCAGATTTCGGCGGCGGCACCAGCGACTTTTCGATCATCCGGTTCACCCACAAGAACGGAGGGCTCAGCTCTCGCCCCCTGGGTCAATCGGGCGTCGGGGTCGCGGGCGACGCCTTTGATTTCCGTATCATCGACCATCTGGTCTCGCCCGCCTTAGGCAAGGGCTCCAGCTATCGCGACTTCGCCAATGTCCTGCCTGTACCGAACCGGTATTACACCAGCCTGGCGAAATGGGATCAGCTGGCCCTGATGCAGGTCTCACGCGATATGCGCGACATTCGCGGGCTGGTGCGTAAATCCTTCGAGCCGGAGAAGCTGGAAAAGCTGATTGAACTGATTGACGGCAATCATGGCCACCATCTCTATCAGGCCGTATCGCGCCTCAAGGAGAGCCTGTCGACCCAGACCCGCGCGCCATTTTCGTTCCTGGCCGGACGCATCAGCCTTGAACAGACCGTGGAGCGCGACGCCTTTGCGGACTGGATCGCACCGGAGCTTGCAGCCATCGAGGGCGCCGTTGACATGGCGCTTGCCGAAGCTTCGCTCGGCGCAGATCAGATCGACCGCGTCTTTCTGACCGGAGGCTCGTCCTTCGTGCCGGCGGTGCGCGCGATTTTCGAGCGGCGGTTCGACAGCGACAGGATCGCCGCCGGTTCGGAGCTGGAATCCATCGCCACCGGCCTTTCCCTGATCGGCGCAGAGGCCGATCTAGAGCGGTGGTGCTCGCGCGCAGGCTGAAACAAAGGCGCGCCATGCGCCTTTCCCGGATCAATCAGCCGTTTGTTTGAGGCCCGATCTGTCGGCGTGCGTAGATTCCGCCCGTACCATCCCCGGCCAAACAGGCTAGGAAAGGTTGTCGCCCTCAGTGAGGCAATCAATCCGCCCCTGTCGACCTTGGCGTCCACAGGTAACACTGACGGGCGACGGCAATCATTTGACAATCGGTGGAAATTTCTAAGAATCATAGATGGTGTATTCATAATTTCAGAAAAATGGATATATCCAGATCGAAATTCTGAGTGTTAATTCATATGGTGAAATATTAATTGTCCAGAATATAAGTAAAAATTAACCTTGATATTTCATTTCATCGTCTGCCAAACGGTCGTTTGCGGACTGACGGCAAACTGATTCGCGCCAATGTCTCTAACTGGGTTCACGCCGGGCCGTGCGGATCGATCCGCAATGCGCCGCCATTTGCTGGGGCGCCGCGCCACAACCCGGCCGCCACCGCCCGACGGCCCGTCTGTATTTCAGCTTGAGTATATTCCAGCCCTGACGAGCCAAGGTCTGATTCAGGTAGGGTCTGATTTGCGGACCAGGCGGTTTGTGCAGGGGCCGAGCTGGCGCCGACCTCCCATGCTAAGACGCAAGGCCCTTAGCGCCTGATCTCCTCACAAGGACAAAGCCGTTGAAAACCTTGGCCATCATCTCCACGTCCTGCATCCTGGCGCTGGGATTGACCGGGACGATTGTTCTGGCGCAGATGCAAATGGCGCCCGCCGCGCTTGGGACCGTTGTCGGCGGCGCTGTCATCGGGGCCGCCAGCGAACTTGCCGCCGCCCCGTCTGTCGATGTGAACACACGGCGCGAGGACTATCGACGAAGCGGCTGGGCAAGGTTTGAGACCGCGGCCCCGCCCTGTACGGAAGGTGAACCTGCGACCGCGCGCGCACGCTTTCAGCGCTGTCATTCCGAATCAAGGCGACTTGGACACTTGCGCCAGTCCGCAAATTGATCTTCACCCGATGACCAGGAGCGTCAGCGCCAGAACCTTTCCCGTCGTCTGCGTGGGCGGCTCGGCTGGCGGGCTTGACGCCTATATCCGCTTTCTGGATCACTTCCCGCCGGATACCGGAGCGGCGCTCGTCTTTGTCAATCATCTGAGAGCGACAACGACCCTGCTCCATGAGATTTTGCCCGCCCACACAAAAATGCCGGTCGCGCTGATCAGGAATGAACTGAAGCTGCGGGTAAACCACGTCTATATCATCCCTCCACAACGCGATCTGCACGTGTGGAAGGGTGACTTCCGGCTGGAGCCGATCTCGAAGCCGCGCGGCTGGCCCGACACTATCACGGTGTTTTTGAAGTCTCTGGCCGAGAACTGGGATGGTCGCCTCTTCGCCGTCATCGTGTCGGGCTATGACGGCGATGGCGCCGATGCGCTTGAGGCCATCCATCACGCGGGCGGCGTCATCATTGCGCAACAGCCGGACACGGCCAGCCAGCCGGACATGCCCGAAAGCGCTATTGCCAGCGGGTGGGTCGATTTCATCCTCCCGCCTGAACAGATCGGCGTCAGGATTTCCAGTCTGATATCGCCACGCCATGCGCGTGGCTGGGGAGCCGTGAAGACCCATGTCTGATCATAGACCCATGACTTTCCCCGCCGCGGCGAGGCTTTCCGCAAACCATCTGGAAGCGATCGCACCGGTCGCCCTTAAGTCCGGAATTGACAATGAGACCCGCAGGCGCAGGGTGCCCCTTGGACTTCACACAAGCCCGAAGGTCTTCATGCGTCAGTCCTTGGCCCTGCTGTCGGCCCTCATGGTCGCAGCCCTGATGTTTGGAGGACCCGCCATGGCGATTGAGCAGCCAAGATATACCGTCGCCACCAAAGACGGCGACTATGAGATCCGGCTTTATGAGCCCTATGTCGTGGCCGAAGTGGTGGTGAGCGGCGATCAGGGCGCATCGGTCCAGAAGGGCTTTCGCAAGCTGGCGGGATATATTTTCGGCGGCAATGCCGGAAACGCCAAAATCTCCATGACCGCGCCGGTCTCGCAACAGCCTGCGGGTGAAAAGATCGCCATGACAAGCCCGGTGAGCCAGTCGCCAAGTGGCGAAGGCCGCTGGACCGTGCGGTTCATGATGCCGTCCGCCTATACATTACAGAACCTGCCCAGGCCCAACGATCCCGACATCCGCTTTCGCAGCGAGCCCGGACGGGAGATGGCGGTGGTGCGATTCTCAGGCGTCGCGCGCGAGCCGAACTATCTGGAACGCAGCAAGGACCTGCGGGCATGGGCCTCCAAAAAGGGGCTGACGCTCAAGGGCGACGCCGCCCTGGCCCAGTATGACCCGCCATGGACGCTGTGGTTCATGCGTCGCAACGAAGTGCAAATAGAGATCAGCCGCTAGGGGTCAAAACCTGACGCTTGGCGCCCCCAAGCCAACGGGGAGACCCGGTGCGGACGTTCGGGTCCCCGCTAGGATATGCCGCGGCTCCGTTAGCTGATACGATGCCTTGAGAGAAATCTTCTCGGGAGATTTCATGACCGCTGCTGAACCGGAAGCGCAACTCGACCAGTTTGTCGAAAAGTTTTCGCCTGCAAACCAGACCCTGATCCGCAGCGTGCGAGACGCCCTGCGCCAGCGTCTGCCTGGCGCTCACGAGCTCGTCTACGACAACTACAATTTCTTTGTCATCGGTTACTGCGCAACGGAAAGGCCGTCGGACTGCATCGTATCCCTTGCAGCGTCGGCAAAAGGTGTGAGCCTGTCATTCTACCGAGGCTCCGCCCTCGCCGATCCTGACGGGCTGCTGCAGGGTAGCGGAACTCAGAACAGGTTCATCCGATTGGAGAGTCCCTCGACGCTGTCGGACCCTGCAATCGACGCCCTCATCGCTGAAGCTGTCGCCAGCGCACCGGCTCCCCTTGCGGGCGCGGCGGAGGCCCGTCTTGTCATACGATCGATCTCAGCCAAGCAGAGGCCGCGACGATAAATCTAGGCGTTCGGGCGCCTTGGCGCGACCGCTCTCCCCCCTTCTGAGGCTCTGACGACGACCGCTTTGCGGCAAAATTGCTGCCTTTTGCGGCTGACCTCAGCGCAGCGGGGGCCAGATGAAGGCTTCCTTACGCCCGGCCCTGGGGCCCCATCCCGCCCTTCCAGATCGTTTTGCGATCCGGAGTGATTTTTGATCTGAATCACGGTCGGCGAGAAAAGCGCGCCTAGATTAAAAGTGACGCCGGCGTCATTTTTTTCCGTCGTCTCATCCCGAAGTGGGCCGACCGCTGCATGACCACGATCCGATATATCGAAAAGGGAGGGGCGATCCACGTGGTCGATGTGCCAAACGGCATATCGGTCATGGACGGCGCCAAGCGCTTTACGATTCCGGGCATCGACGGCGACTGCGGCGGCGCCTGCGCCTGCGGGACCTGTCACGTCTATGTCGATGAAAATCAGGTCGATCGACTGCCCAGGATGGACGAACTCGAGCGCGACATGCTCGATTTCGCATTCGATGTCCGCCCCAACAGCCGTCTGGCCTGTCAGATCAAGGTCAATGATAGCCTGGAGGGCCTGATCGTCACGGCCCCTGCCCGGCAATATTGAAAGGGAGAAGGCCATGAACGCCATCAGCACGAACGTCACGAAAGGCGACTGGAAGGTCTCCATGACGCCGGACGACATCTATAGCCATCCCATGGATATCGCCTGGACCTTCAAATACATAATGTCCGGCGACAAGGTCGAGGACCTGTACCGGCGCGCCAAGCAGAACCAGTGGGACAGCGATGAGTATCTGCCCTGGGACACGCCGGTTGACCCGTCGAAGCCGCTGATCAACGACGCCTCGGACATCTATCATCGCCTGCCGTTCTTCGCGAAACTGTCCAGGTCCCAGCGGGAGACATTCACCGCCCACTCCACCGCCCAGCTTCTGTCCCAGTTCCTGCATGGCGAGCAGGGCGCCCTGATGACGGCGGCCTGCGTCACCCATTCGGTTCCGGATACGACCGCCAAGCTCTATGCGGCGACCCAGACCATGGATGAGGCCCGCCATGTCGAAGTCTATTCCAGATATTGCGACAAGATCGCCATGGTCTATCCCATGTCGCCCTGGCTGAAGGCGCTGATCGACGCCACGCTGAAGTCCGACCGGTACGAAAAAGTCATGATCGGCATGAACATGATCGTCGAGGGCCTCGCCCTTGGCGCGTTCAACAACATGTACCGCACCACCCAGTGTGAACTGTTGAAGAAGCTGACCTTCAATGTGATGCGCGACGAGTCCCGCCATGTCTCGTTTGGCCATGTCTATCTGGGCCCGGTCATCGCCAAGCTTGACGAGGCGGAGCGGGAAGACCTGGCGGACTTCGCCTTCGCCGCCGTCAACATCCTGATCAACGGCGCCGGCGTCGGCGGCACCCTGGCCAATCGCATCGACCCTGGCTTCATGGAGGTTCTGGCCAACAGCAATATCGACCCGGATGACTTCTTCAAGGGCATGGAGGAGGCCCAACAGCTTGGCTTCACCCAGGCCCTGCCGCCCGGTCAGATCCATTCGGTCAATGATCTGATGCTTCCCGCTCTCGCACGGGTCGGCTTGCTGACCCCTTCCGCGCGCAAGAAATATGAGGAGGCGGGCATCCCCATCACCGAGGACCTGCGCATCCTGAATGAAATGGAAGGCGGACACCCGGTCGCGGCTGAGTAGTCCAGGAAGAGGCGAGGCCGACCTTCCGGCCTCGCCTCCCACCATGAGGGATTTCACATGACAGAGCGACGGCCAGCTTCAGACGCCGGCCCGCACGGCCTGGCGTTTTTCCAGACAATCGTGGAAGCGACGCCCGAGGCGATCATCGTGTCGACTCCTGACGGGCGCATCACCTATCTCAATCCCGCAGCCGAACGCCTGCTGGGCTATGCCTCAACCGAAGTCGCCGGGTCCAGCATCACCCGACTGGTTCCCCTGCACCCGGACCGGCGCGCCGATCCGGTCAAATGGCTGGCGCGCTGGGCGGCGGAACCGGAACCCGAACAGTCCAGGCATCTGGGCTTTCAGGCCAGACGCAAGGATGGACGGGAACTGACGGTCGAGGTTCGCGTCACCCGCGGCCAGATCGGCGACGAACCGCGCTTCTTCATCACCTTTCGCGACATTACCCAGCGTCGGCTGGATCAACTC
Source organism: uncultured Caulobacterales bacterium (assembly GCA_903858685.1). GTDB lineage: Bacteria > Pseudomonadota > Alphaproteobacteria > Caulobacterales > Caulobacteraceae > CAIMFV01. The sequence continues at coordinate 56,060 of CAIOJR010000084.1, forward strand.
GCCGCCAAGGACCAGAGCCTTCGCGCGGCCCGCATCCTGATGATCGCAGAGGACGGGATCATTTCCTGCGATGCGCACCAGAAGATCATCTTCTTCAACCTCAAGGCGGAAGCCATGTTCGGCTACAGGGCGGAGGAGATTTTGGGGCGTCCGCTGACAGAGCTTCTGCCGCCGGATGCTCGGGCAGGCCACGCGGCCCTGGTCGATGCGTTCGGCAAGGGACCCGTCGCCTCGCGCATGATGAGCGACAGGGCCGAAGTCACGGGTCTACGCCGCAGCGGCGCGGTTTTTCCGCTGGAGGCCTCCATCACCAGGGTCGAGACGGGCGGCGCGACAACCTACACCGCCCACGTCCGCGACATCAGTCTGCGCAAGCAGGCTCAAGAGGTCCTGCGGGAGCGTGAACGCCGCCTGCACGCTGTCTTTGACCATGCCGCAGAGGCCATCGCCCTGCTCACGGTCGATGGCGCGGTCATCGAGATCAACGCTTCGGCTCTGGCCCTGACGGATGGCGTGGACGCAGCGCCGCAGGGAAAGCCCCTGTGGGAACTGGCGTGGCGTGCAGGGTCCGACGCCGACGCCGATGATCGCCGCAGCGCGCTCAGGATCGCCATAGAAGCGGCAGGTCGGGGCGAAGCGTCGAGCTTGGAGGCGCATATAGACGACCGGGATCGCCGCCACCGGGTCGATATTGTGCTGACACCGGTGTTCAAGTCGCCGGGGGAGGTGGAATTCATCCTCGTCGAAGGGCGGCGCGCGCCCTAGGCTCGCAACACAATCAGCCTATTGATTGAGTTGCGAGCCTAGTCTGCGGCGGCCCAGACCAAACTGGCGACACCGCCTGCCGGAAGGTCAAGGCGGTATAGATGACCGCGTGCGGACACCTCGGCAATCTGCGCCGCCGTCCTGGTGTTGAGCATCACCAGAACCAGACTACCGTCGGGATTTTTGAAGGCTACCGTCTCGACACCCATCCTTGAACTCGCGCTGTCCACCCGAACAGCGCCGCGCCTCACAAACCGGCTGGCGTGCCCGAGCGCGTAATATTCCGCATTGCGCGTGATCCTTCCATTGCGGCTGTCAATGGTGACGACGCCCCGGCAATCGCCGCAGCCGCCCAGATGCGGGCCATGTCGTTCATCCAGCGCCAGGTTCCAGGTCAGAACGACGCGTGCGCCATGACGCACCGATGCAATCACAAGGTTGCGGGTGAACCAGTCGAGCACGGCGCCGAATTGTGGCGTCCATTCCCCGCCGGAACACTCGGTGAAATAAACATCCTTGTCCGGATAGGCGTCATGAACCGGTCCCTGAGCCTCGACCTCGCCCCGGTAGCAATGCCACGCGACGCCGGACACAAAATGATTGGCGCGAGGATCGGCAAGCACGGTCAGCGGCGAGCGGGGCTCATCCCAATTGTGATCGAAGTCCAGAATGGCCGTCGTCAGTCCGGCCGCCAGAAGCTCCGGACCCAGATGGTCGCCAATGACCCGCGCGCGCGCCTGTGGCGAAACCAGCATGCCCGGATAGTCCGTCGGCTCGAACCCCGGCTCATTCTGGATGGTCAGGGCGTTGATCAGCAGACCCTCGCCCTTCATGGCGAGCAGATAGCGGGTCAGATAGTGGGACAGGTCGCCATAGTGTTCCGGGCTGAGGGTCCCGCCCACCAGCGCGCCCGAGGTCTTCATCCAGCCCGGCGCGCTCCAGGGCGAGGCCATGACCCACAGGTCCGGCTGCAACCGACGCGCCGCCAGGGCGATCGGCAACACCGCGTCACGCGCAGGCGAGATGGAAAAGTGCGTCAGATCAGGGTCCGACGCGCCTGCGGGCATGTCGTCATAGGAATAGTCCCGTGACGAGAAATCAGACGCACCGATCGTCAGCCGCAGCGCGCTCAGCCGCTCGCCGTCGGAGCCAAACAGGTCGCGCATCAGGGCGTCGCGCGACGCGGCGTCAAGGTTGCGGCTCAGAACCTGCGCCGCCGCATCCGTCAGCGCCGCGCCAAAGCCGATCATGGACTGAAACTCTTTGGACGGATCAATGGTGATGACACCATCGGACGGCGCGCCCGACACCGGCTTCAGATCCGCCTGCCGCTCCAGCAGATGCGCCCCGTCCGGCGTGGTCAAATAGACCGCAACCTGGGCTGCAGACGGGCAGGCAAACGCCAGCGACAGGATGAGCCAAACGCCGCAACGCCAGTCCGCAAGGCGCATCAGGCGACCTCGGCTGCGCAATTCCGGGCGATATAGGCGCCGTGGTCGGGCATGGTCTGGACACACTGGGCGATGACCGCGCGGATATTTTCCAGATAGGCGGCGATTTCCGCTTCGGACTGGATATCCACGGCGGGATCGTAGCCTGCCGGGAAAAAATCCTGTCCCAACAAGACCTGAATCCAGCTCTCTTCGGCAAAGAGTTCATCATTCTCGCGGAAGACCCGGCCCGCCGATCCGAATAGATCGAGCTTGCGGGTCAGGCTCTGAGGGACGTCCATGTCGCGATTGAAGCGCCAGAACGGCGTGTCGTCGCGGGCGGTCAGCTTATAGTGCGCGATGATGAAGTCGCGTGTGCAACGATAGTCGAAGTCTGTCTGCTCATTGAACAGATCCATATCGGCCTGACGAAAGGCCGTGTCCGGAAACAGGGCGATCAGGCGCAACAGATTGGATTGAATGAGGTGGATCGAGGTCGATTCCAGCGGCTCCAGAAACCCGCTGGCCAGGCCGACAGCGACGACATTGCGGCTCCACATCTTCTTGCGCTTGCCGGTCGCAAAGCGGATCAGTCGCGGATCCGCCAGCAGCTTGCCGTCCAGATTGGCCACAAGTTGCGCCTGGGCATCCTCGTCGCTCATGAACCGGCTGGAATAGACAATGCCATTGCCGATCCGGTGCTGCAGCGGAATGCGCCACTGCCAGCCCGCATCCAGCGCCGTTGAGCGCGTGTAGGGGGTCAGGGGCGTGACAGACGCACAGGGCGCGGCCACCGCCCGGTCGCATGGCAGCCAGTGTGACCAGTCCTCATAGCCGGTCTTCAGCGCCTGCTCGATCAAGAGCCCGCGAAGCCCGGAGCAGTCGATGAACAGCTCCCCCTCCACGTCGGGACCATCCTGAAGGCGCACAGATCGCACAAAACCGGAGTGCGGATCGAGGCTTGTGTCGACAATGCGCCCCTCCAGCCGCGTCACGCCGCGACCTTCGGACATCTGCCTCAGATACCTTGCATAGAGCGAGGCGTCGAAATGATAGGCGTAGGCGATATCCCGCAGCGGCGATTCCTTCATATCGACCCGCGCGGGCGAGAAGCGATTATGAATGGCCGCCGCCGTATTGATCGAATAGTCGCCAAGATCGGCCGCCCGGCCCAGGGCCTGCATTTTCAACCAGTACTGATGGGTGCGCAGCCAGCCAAGTTCCTGGCCGATGCGCCCAAATCCGTGAATATAGCGCGAGCCCTTCGCGCTCCAGTTCACAAACTCGATCCCGAGCTTGAACGTCCCCTTGGTCGCTTTCAGGAACTCATTTTCGTCAACGCCGATCAGCCGGTTGAACAGCTTGATCGCCGGGATGGTGGCCTCTCCCACCCCGATGGCGCCAATCTCGTCGGACTCGATCAGGGTGATGTCGAGCCTGTGGCGATAGAGCCTGGACAACAGGGCCGCCGACATCCAGCCAGCTGTGCCGCCGCCGACGATGACAACCTTTCTTATGGCGCGTGGCGGCGCATCATTTAGCGGCATCTGGGCAACTCTGTATCGGCGGCGTTTCGGCCAAGGGCGCCAGATTAGGCCCATGATGACGATAGGTCAGCCCATATCCGGCCTTGAACAGCACCGGCGCGTCTTTCGACGGACAGGCGCTGGCCAGCCAGTCGAAGGTCGTGGTTCCACGAAAATCAAGGTTGTGACCCGGCTTGGCCTTGGCGGGGCGCTTGAACAACAGGTCAGACACTCCGCCGCCCTCGGAGCCCGGCAACCACAGGGCGACAAAGGCTTCAGAGCGGTTGAGCAGGTCGCTGACATAGGCCGTGCGGCCGCTCTCAAACAGCGTCACGACCGGACGGCCATGCCCGGCGACCGCATTCAGCACGCTCAGGTCTTCTGGATAACGGGCCGTGTGGGACAGGGTTTTTATATCGCCCAGGGTCTCCGCATAAGGGGTTTCGCCGAGCACGGCGATGACCACGTCATAATCCTCGACCCGAACGTCCTCGCCCGTGGCAGAGTAGCGAACCAGACCGCCCTGATTGGCCTTGCGAATGGCGGCGAGCACGCTGACGGCGCCGGGGAAATCGGCGTTTGTCGTCTGATCGCCCTGCCATGTCACCGACCAGCCGCCCGCCTGATTGGCGAGGCTGTCGGCGCTCTTGCCCACGACCAGAATGCGCTTGCCCGATTTCAGGGGCAGGGTGTGGTCATTATTCTTCAACAGGACGAGCGACTCCCGCACGGCGCGCCGCGCCAGAGCGCTATTGCGCAGGGCCTCGTCCCGGCCGGCATATTTGCTGGCCGAGGGACGCCGTCCAAACAGACCGGCGCGCATCTTGACCCGAAGGATCCGCGTCACGGCGTCGTCAATGCGCGAGACGGGAATGGCGCCGTCCTCCACGTCCTTCACCGTCGCCTCCAGCATGGGCTTCCAGCCTTGAGAGACCATGATCATGTCGATCCCGGCATTGACCGCCTGCGGACAATGGGTCTTGCTGCAGCCCGGCACCTGCCCCACGCCGTCCCAGTCGGATATGACCAGTCCGTCGAAGCCCAGTTTCGTCTTGAGCACATCGGTCAGCAGGTCGCGGCTGCCATGCATCTTGCCGTAATCCACGCCCTCGGCCTTGTCGTTCCAGCTATTGAACGAGGCCATCACTGTCAGGGCGCCGGCTTCCAGCCCGCCAATATAGCCCTGCTCGTGAATCTTGATCATGTCCTCCTTGGTCGCGGTATTGACGCCTTCATTCTTGCCAGCGTCCGTGCCGCCGTCGCCGAAGAAGTGCTTGACCGTGGCGATCACGTCGCCATGGCCGGACGGGTCGTCCTGCAGGCCGAACACATAGGCCCTGGCATAGGCGCGCACCTGGGCCGGATCCGAAGAAAAGCTCTCATAGGTGCGGCCCCACCGCTGGTCCTGAACCACCGCCACGGTCGGTGCAAAGGCCCAGTTGACGCCCGTCGCACGCACCGCCTTGCCCACCGCCGCGCCGATCTTGCGCACCAGTTCTACATCATGCGCCGCACCCAGGCCGATATTGTGGGGATAGAGGGTCGCGCCGCGCACATTGTTGTGCCCGTGAACCGCGTCTGTTCCCCACAGGGGCGGGATCTTGTCAGGCGCATCCGACTGCATCGCGGCGTCATAATAGGCGTCGGACAGGCGAAGCCATTCTGCCGCACTGGCCTCGCGGCGGCCATAGGGCCACGATCCGCCGCCGTTCAGGATCGAGCCGAGATAGTAGGTGCGCAGATCGTCCGGCGTCGCGACCTTGATCTCGGTCTGGATCATCTGGCCGACCTTCTGGCGCAGGGACATATGGGCCACCATCGCGGCGATGCGCGCCTCGGTCGCCGCATCCAGAGGCCGGGCCGGCTTCAGGACCGGCCAGTCAACGGCTGGAGACTGGGCGGGGTGCGCCTGATCCGCAGCCGGGTCCACAGCGCCCGCCGACGCCGACACAGCAAGAACACCCGCGGCCATCCCTGACGCCAAGATAAGGGAACGGCCTGCATGCAGAAGACGCATTTGAACTCCTTCGCCGCCCGGGCAGGACGTACGATTTGGATAAGGAGGCGGGAGGGACTGAGGGGAAAAAGCCCCTCCCGCCAGCAGATATGACAGAGATCGCCGCGGCTGCTATTGCGGCGCGCCCAGATCACATCTTGTAGTTGACGCCGAACATGATCACCCGGCCATAGGTCTCATAATACTTGGTCTGGGTTGGATTGGCGCTGACTGTATTGCCCTGGTAGACGCGGTAGGGCTCGTTATTCAGGTTGTAGCCCTGCAGCAACAGGGTCAGGCCCTTCAGACGGCCTTCCGGGAACTCGTAGCTCGCCTGTGCGTCAACCGTACGAGTGGCTGCGATCTGGATCGGACCGGTGAAGGTGAACAGACCCTCGCCCTGTCCGCGATAGGAGTCGCGGTAGCGCTCACTGACCCGCAACGAAAACCCGTTCTTCTCGTAATAGACGGTTCCTGTCGCCGTCGAACCGGAGAAGCCTTCCAACGGCGTGCCGCTGGTGTCTGTCGGGCCATTTTCCTTGATCGTCGTCCAGCTGCGGGTCACGGCGCCGGTGACGCCGAACCCGTCCAGAAGCTTCACGAACGTACCGGCGCCGAGGTTGCCGCTCAGTTCGATACCTTCAACCTTGCCGCCCTGGCCGTTCACAGGGGCCGTATATTGGCCGATCGTGCCATAGGCCGGATCGACGGCGATACCGCTCAGATTGGCATAGCCATTGAAGTTATAGTTGTTGTTGACCGAGGTGTAGATGTAGCTGGCCAGCTTCTTGGTGAAGAAGGCGGCGGATACATAGGTTTCCTTGGAGAAGTACTTTTCGTAGGTCAGGTCGAACGCATTGGCGAGCCACGGCCGAAGGTTCGGGTTGCCGCCGCTGCCGCCCCAGCGCCCCAGTGCGGCCGTGGGAGACGCCCCATTGGGCAATGACACTCCGGCCGACGAATTGGCCCGGAGATCGGACAGGGCGGGACGGGACATTTCCCGCGCCGCGCCAAAGCGGATCACCTGCTGAGCCGGCAAATCCCATCTCAGGTTCAGGTTTGGCAGGAATTCGGCATAGCTGACGGACTTCGAATAGGGCGCAAATTGCAGCGCCGCCCCGCCGCCTGGATCACGGGTGGTGAAGCCCTGGGAATGCTGGGTCGCATCGACATATTGGAACCCGACATTGCCCTGAAGTGGATAGCTCAGCAGCTGGGTGTTGATGTCCGCCTTGCCATAGAAGGTCGCCAGGTTCTCGCGAACCTCCCATTCATGGTCGTATTGATTGGTGTCGTTGATGGCGACCTGATCGTAATTCGAAAGCGCCGCTGACTGATTGTAACCGATCAGGTTGCCCCAACCGCCAAAGTTCAGATTGGTCGGCCCTGTGACAAGCGCGGCCGGAAGCAGGGTCTGGAAGCCCGAATTGTAGCTGCCGCTGGCGCGAGAGCCCTTCAGGAATAAATTATAGTCCGCTTCTGCGTGACGCTTGGTGCGCTCCGAATAGTCGAAGCCGAGATAGCCCTTGCTGAAAATCCCGCCAAGATCATGGACGCCGCTCAACTTGGCTTCCGCCACAGTGTCCTTCGTCGATGGATCGTGGACCGTGCCGTCATGTCCCCAGCCCCCCCAGGGCGCCGGATCGCCAAGATAGATCTGCGAGGCGTTGGCGTAGTTCAGACCCGGATTGAAGCTGGGTTGCCCGCCATTGGTCAGACCGGAATAGGTCAGATTTATGCCCTGGCGATTGGCGCCATAGGAGGCGTACTGCTCCATGGTCTGCTCGACACGCTCGGCCGACGAATAGCTGAGATCGGCGCCAATGCGCCAGGCGTCCACGTCCCACGTGTTGCGGGAAATATAGGAGAAGAGCGTATCGTCGCGCTTGTTGTAGTTGCTCAGAATGATCGGCACGACGCCTTGAATTACGCCGCCCGTATTGATCAGCGACCCGTCGATGGTCGCAAAGGTCGTGTTCAGGTTCGGTCCGGTATTGTCGGTATAGAGATAGCCTTCAACGCCGTGATTGGTTTCGGTCTGCTTGTACTTGGAATAGTAGAAGTCGTTGGTGCTGTGGAAATTGGCGTTGGGGCGAAACTCCAGCGTGCCCATCGCGCTATCGCGGGTCTGATCGCGCGAATAGGCGTAGATTTCCCAGCCGCTCAAGACCTGGGCGTTGGCGTCGGCGGCGGGCATGGCGCCGCTTTGTCCCTGCCACCACCAGCCCTGATAGTGCTGCTCCTGCTCGGGGTTGTCGAGATGAGCAAAGCCCAGTGAAACGCCAATCGTGCCGTTGGCGAACTGGTCCACATAGGCGCCGCTGATACGATTGCCCGAGGTGGAGCTGCCCGCATTCAACTTGCTGAGGCTGTTTTCGCTGCCCCGAAGATTGATCGCAATGACGCGCTTCTTGAGGTCCAGCGGCTGGGTCGTGTGCAGATCGACCGTTCCCGCCAGCCCCTGATTGGTCAGGGTCGCATCCGGGGTCTTGAAGACCGTCGCCCCACTGATGAGTTCGGACGGATACTGGTCAAATTCGGCGGCGCGGTTGTCACCCGTCGAGGCCTGAAGATAGCCGTTGAGCAGAGTAGAGGTGAAGTTGGGCGACAGGCTGCGGATGGAGATGTTCTCATAGCGCCCTTGCACGCGCTGTCCGGCCAGACCGGGCAGGCGGGTCAGGGCGTCGGCGATGCTCTCATCCGGCAGCTTTCCAATGTCTTCGGCTGAAATGGCCTCGACAACCGACATGGAGTCCCGCTTCACAGCGATCGCCTGTTCGAGGCTGCGGCGAATGCCGGTGACGACGACGCTGGTCAAGGTGTCAGCCGATGCGTCGGCGGCGGGCGTTGCGGCGACCGGGTCAGCGGCTTGCGCCTGGCTGGCGGCGAAGGCCATCGCAGCCACACAGGCAGCGGCCAGGCCCTGCGAGCGCAAATTGACACTGGGCCGCAGCCCCGGAGCGAGCTTCTTACTGGTCATTCTGTCTCCCCCTGACCCGCCGTTTCCCGGCAGGCGCGCTTTATGATCATTGTCGCGCCGACATCATTGGCCGCGCGTTGAATTGGTAACGCTTCCAATTCGCCATTAGCGGCCGAACAAGTCAAGGAAAATTACGCCCCAATGAGAGAGCGCGGATCATCCGGCCTGTGACGCGTCCCCTCCCCGTCCGCGATAAGGTCTGCAATATACGGAATATATTCAACTATATGAAAAAGTTCGCGCCCGCGCGCGCCGCGTGGCGATCAGGACCGGCACCCCCGAAATACAATCGATTCCACGATCACAGCAGAGCCGATGGAAGCACTTCCAAACGATTCCTCAGCCGCCCGGAGCGGCCGCGCTCGTTTCGCGTTCGACGAGGCGGAATGGAATGACATGGGTGCGAATCTCGCCAGAGCCGCCCACCTTGATCCGTTCCACCAGCATTTTTGCAGCCTCATAACCGATGATCTTGATCGGATGATGGATGGTGGTCAGGGGCGGCCAGATGATTTCGGAAATGGGGGTGTCGTCAAAACCGACGATTGACACCTCCTGCGGTATGGCCAGCCCGATCCGGTGCGCCGTGAACAGGGCGCCGACAGCCATGTCGTCATTGGCGCATACGATGGCGGTTGGACGCACAGAGCGCGCCAGCAATGTCTGGGTCAGCTCCACGCCGGACCGAAAGGTGAAATTGCCCGGCTCCGCCTGATAGGCCGAAGCGCCAAGGCCCACCTCGTCAAGCGCACGTTTGAACCCTTCGAACCGTTCCTCCGCCGCCTGATGCTCCTGCGGCCCACGGATATATCCAAACTGGCGATGCCCGAGCTTCAGCAGGTGCCGGGTCAGTTCAAAACCCGCCCGCTCTTCATCAATGCGCACGCTGCTGGCATATTGACTGGCAGCCTTGCCCGCGGAGACGCAGGCCACGGGAAAGCTCCGACGGTTCAGCTCGTCGATCAGTTCCAGATCGTCTGAAAAGGGCGGTGTCAAAATCAACCCCTCGCAGGCGCCTGCGTCCACGAGACCCAGAATCTTGGCGCGCCCCGCGACCGACTTCTGGCTGACCGTTTGGACGACAAGCTGGATGCCAACCTCGGTGCAGGCGCGCATCGCCCCCAGTTCCAGTCCGGACTGGTAGAAGGAATTGGGCTCGGAATCCACATCGGACTCCACCACCAGAGCCAGCACATGCATCCGCCCCCCGGCGAGGAAACGGGCCTGCATATTGACCGTATACTGGAGCATGTCGACGGCCTTGAAGACCTTCTGACGCACGCTCTCCCGCACATTGGGATTGCCATTCAGCACCCGCGACACGGTGACCCTGGCCACCCCGGCAAGCGCTGCGACATCATCGATCGTAGGCTTTTTACCGCCCAATCTTGCGCCCCTTAACCGCCGCCAGTCCAGTGGACGCTATGAGACAGAAAGGCGCCGAGCACAAGGTGTCCAGCCCGTCGGAGCGATCTTGTCTGTCCAATCCTCGTCACCGGAAACAGACAGCCGGTCAAAGGCGGCATGAGGCCGCACAGCAAGTATATTCCGACGCTGCCCCCGTCTCGTTGGCGCCCGCAGGATGACGCTCATTCGTCAATGCAGGAAACCGCAAGATGTTCGAGCTGCCCGAACTGCCCTACGCCGCCAACGCCCTTGAACCGGTCATCTCAGCGCGGACCATGGCGTTTCACCACGGCAAACACCATGCCGGTTATGTCCGGGCGCTGAACGCCTTGATCACCGCACCGGCCAGAGCGCAGATGCGCCTTGAAGAGATCATCTCTGAAGCCGCTGCAGCGAAGGAGACCAAGCTGCTCAACAATGCGGCTCAGTGCTGGAACCACAGCTTTTTCTGGACATCCATGGCCACAGGACCCGCTCAGCCGTCATCTGCGCTCAAGATCGCGATTGACGCGGCGTTCGGGGACATTGCCGCCCTGTCTGAAAGATTTTCGCAGGCCGGAGTCGGCCATTTCGGTTCAGGCTGGGTCTGGCTGGCCACGGATCGGTCAGGGGCGCTGGAGGTGATCGCAACCCACGACGCCGCCAACCTTTTGGCCTCAAAGGATATGACCCCTCTACTGGTCTGTGACCTTTGGGAACATGCCTATTACCTGGATCACCAAAACAGTCGGGCGGGATTTCTGGACGCCTGGTTCGGCGCGCTGCCTGACTGGGCCTTCGCCAGCGCCCAATTTGAAGCCGCTTCGTCCGGGGCGACGGGCTGGCGTCATCCGCCGCCCGTTCAGTGAAGATGAGGACTATGACGCCGACCCCGCCCGGACGTGTGCGCGACCACGCGGTCAGTCGGGCGTGAGCGCTCTCATGGTTCTGGGGTCGCACTGAAAGCGGCGCCCGCATCGGCAATCAATCATCGGATGCGCAACCATTCTCTTGCGGCTCACAAGGTTGGGGAAAAGACAATTCGGACAGTAAACCGGAAGCGGAAGAATTAGGCGATCCTGCATCAGCTGAACCGCCGGAAATATTGTGCGCTCACCGGCCTGTCCTCCGACGATCTGGACGGAACGGAACGACCTGACCAAAAGGTTGGGGCTCGCCCACATGCAACAGCCCATCCCGTCGACCGGCTGAAGTCTCCTGGCTGAGCTCAGGCGCGACCACGTCACATGGCGGCGGCGCGACGCCGCTGAAATCCGCCGCCAATACACAGGCGCGATGCGCCTTGACGGAGTCAGTCATGGCGGAAATCGCCAGCCCGATCGACTGCGCAAATGCGCCCTGCCGAATGAGCGCGGCGGCGATCTGATGTGACCGCGCGGCAGCTTCATGCAGCTCTGCCGCGAGAATATATGCAGGCTTCTTCATCGCGCCAGCGTCCTCGTCAGTCGCCCTGTGCGACGCAGCATCCATAGGTCGCGCGCACGATCGGTCCAGCTTCGGAAAACACGCATCCTCGGCGGCGCACCGGGCCAGCCCTAGTTAGTTTCCGACCCTGACCCCGGCGGCACATTGGCGCTTATCTGACGCCGCTTGGCGGGCGCGGCCGTGATGACTGCGTCCAGCCCAATCCATCTTTCCCGGTGCGGACAGCGACATGAGCAAGGCTCTGGTTCTGAATAATCCATCCTGCGGACCTATCGCGCGGAGGGCGGCGTTTCTGGATCGTGCGGGCAGGCTCTGGGCGCGCGCTATCAGGGCCGTCACGTCGCGGGGATCGCCAAACCGCCTCGTCGCCCAGAATGCGGCGTCTCGAACACCTCGCGGACGTCCTGTCCCGGTTCACCCATTGGGGACACACCAGATGCAGAAAACACGTCAAGGACAGGAAACGGGGATGCCTCGACCGGTCATTCTCGAGCGGTCCGTGCTTCATGCCGGTTATCTGACCGTCGAGCAGCTGAAGGTGAAAATGGCGGATGGTCCCGTGGTCTATCGAGAGATCGAGCACCACGGCGACGCCGCGGTGGTGCTGCCCTATGACAGTGATCAAAGGTGCGCCCTGATCGCCCAACTCTTTCGCGCGCCTGTGCTGCTCGCAGCCGGGGATGGGATGTCCGACGAGGCCTGTGCGGGCATGATCGAATGTGAGCAGGCCTGCACGGCAGCGCGACGAGAGGCCTATGAGGAACTCGGCGTTGCATTGCGGGGTCTGGAATTCGTTGCGCGGGTATGGGCCAGTCCGGGCGTTTCAACCGAGCGCCAGTCGCTGTTTCTGGCCCCCTACCGCCCCGGAGATCGAACAGGCAAAGGCGGCGGTGTTGCGGGCGAACATGAGGGTGTAACAGTTGTGGAGCGACCACTGGCCGACCTCGCCGCGCGGGCAGACGCCGGACGGATCACAGACGCAAAGCTTCTGATTCTCGTCCAGACCCTGCGCCTTCGCCGCCCGGACCTGTTCCCCTCGGAGCCGCCCGAAACAGCGGCCCCGGCTGACCGCCGCGCCCATTGCGCGACAGCGCATTAGATGGGGCGCAATCTGGAACGCCACCGCACAGGCAAGACCGGCTGGTTGCGGGCGGCGGTGCTCGGCGCCGATGATGGCGTCCTGTCCACAGCCAGCCTGTTGCTGGGGGTCGCCGCCGCCAATGGAAACCGCAACGCCCTGTTGATCGCCGGGGTTTCCGGGCTGGTCGCCGGGGCCATGTCGATGGCCGCTGGCGAATATGTGTCGGTACATTCCCAGGCGGACGCCGAACAGGCCGATCTCAAGCTCGAACGCGATGAGTTGAAAAACGATGATGCAGGCGAACATGCGGAACTGGCGGCGATCTATGTCGGGCGCGGCCTGACCGCCGCTCTGGCCAAACAGGTGGCGGAACAACTGATGGCGCATGACGCTCTGGACGCCCACGCGCGGGACGAACTGGGCATAACTGAGACCCTGCGAGCGCGCCCGGGTCAGGCCGCGTTTGCGTCTTCGGCAAGCTTCGCCCTGGGCGCCGCAGCGCCGCTGATCGTGACCCTTATGGTTCCGGCGCCCTACCTTATCCCCACGGTGTCTGTCTCAGCCCTGCTGTGTCTTGCGGGCCTGGGCGGCCTGGCCGCGCACCAGGGCGGCGCCCACATCGCCATCGGGGCGGCTCGGGTCGGCTTCTGGGGCGCGCTGGCCATGGCGGTGACGACAGCGATCGGCGCCCTGTTCGGCAGGCTGTTATAGCCCAATGCGCCCTGGGCTCACGCCCCGTCTGAGCGGTGCTGGTAGGTCTGATCAAGCCGCTCTTTCAAATAGGCCCCGCCCGTCGTTGGGGGGTATTTGTCCGGAAAGCCCGGCAGGGTCGAGACATCCGCTTCCGGATTGGGATCAAGAAAGAAGGCTATGGAGTAACGATCAGTGGCGGGCCGCACCACCCGGTGCGGGGTGGAGACATAGACGTCTCCGGTCCAGCGCATCAGGCAGTCGCCGATATTGCAGATCAGGGCGCCGTCTATGGTCGGCGCATCGATCCAGTTTCCATCCAGGGTCCGCACCTGCAGGCCCGCCACGCCGTCTGTCGCCAGAAGCGTGATATTGCCATAGTCCGAATGGGCGCCTGCACCCAGTTGAGCGGCCTCTCCATCGCGCCGCGTGGGATAGTGAAGCAGCCGGAGCGTGCCGACCGGCGCATCGATCTTGTCATCGAAAAAGTCTTCCGCAATGCCAAGATCCAGGCAAAAGCCCTTATGGATCAAACGGCCCGTGCTCCAGAAGCGATCATAGATCTGGAGCAGTTCAGCGCGCCAGCCCGGCAGATCGGGCCAGAAGTTGAGCCCTCGGAACGGGGCCTTCGCCAGAATTTCCGGGTGATCCGCCGGCAATTCCAGTCCGATATTGAAGGCCTCCTTGTAGTCGGCCGGGCTTGAGGGATCGAGTTGCTCATCCTCAAGGGCGATATAGCCGATATCGTTGTCGGAGCGCTTGATCGACAGGGTGTCCTTCGCAGATTGGGTCTGGGCGAAAAAGCGGTGAGACGCCGCGAAGGCTGCATCCATGGCGCCGTCGGGAAAGTCGTGTCCCACGACATAGAAGAAGCCGATCTGCCGGCAGGCCCGACCCAGTTCCGCCGCAACGGCGCGACGATCTTCCAGATGCCGGGAGCGAAGACCGGTTATGTCAATCAGAGGAAGTGCGGGCAGGGGAAGTGCGGGCATGGGGCCTCTTCACCAGGTCTGTCAAAGTTGAATCGTCATCTGCACTCCAGCGCTAGCGCAGTCGACGTCGATCTTCAAAGCCAATCCGGGCCGCCAGTCGGACTGCCGACATTTTGGGCGTTCAGGGGGCGATCCGTCGGGCGGCGTCGGCAAATATCCGCAGCAAAGTTGAGCAGGCTTGCCCTGGACGAACCCAACTGTGCGCCAAGCCCGAAAAAGTCGCCTTCGACCTCTGGTCGCCCATGCCGCTCGCAGGCATATCGGGACGCGATCTTGGGAGCCTGTGAACTGTGAAACGTCGGAACCGGGTGTTCAACTGCCTTGCCGCCGCCGCCGCCGTCTTGTCGGTCGCGGCGGCGCGGCCGGCTGAGGCTGCGCACATGCGCCCCATGGAGATCAGGGTGGTCGTGGTCACGACCTGGGAAGCGACAAAGGATGGCGCGGACGCGGGCGGTGAACTCTTCGCCTGGAGAGAGCGCTGGCCGCTGAACGTAGCCGTGCCCTTCCCCGTCGGCGAACACGCCCTGCAATATGACCCCCATACCCATGTTCTGGCCATTCTGACCGGCATGGCGACAGCGCGCGCATCGGCCTCCATCATGGCGCTGGGTCTTGATCCCCGTTTCGACCTCAGCCACGCCTATTGGGTGGTGGCGGGCACAGCCGGCGTTGACCCGGCTCACGCCTCGATCGGTTCTGCGGCCTGGGCGCGTTACGTGGTGGACGGCGATCTGGCGCAGGAGATCGACCCGCGAGACATGCCCGCAGACTGGTCCACCGGCGTGATTCCCTATGAGCGCACAGCGCCCTATCAGGCGCCGCCCCCGCCAAGCCACATGCCGGACGGCAATATCGCCTACGCTCTGAACCCCGGCCTGACCGACTGGGCCTTCGACAAGACCCGCAGCCTGACCCTGCCCGACAGCCAGATCCTGAAAGATATGCGCAGCCCCTATTCCGGTCCGGGCGCGAAGCCGCCATTCGTGCTGGAGGGCGACGCCCTGATGTCGGCGCGCTTCTGGTACGGTGCGCACCTGAACGCGTGGGCCTCGCGCTGGGTGCCCTACTGGACGGGCGACAAGGGCGTATTCGTCATGTCCGCCGAGGAGGACACAGGCATCATGCAGGCCCTGAGCTTCCTCTCCCGCGCAGGCCGGGCGCGGCTGGACCGTGTGCTGATCCTGCGCGCGGGCAGTGACTACACCGTCGCGCCGCCGCAAATGAGCGCCGCCGATTTCATGGCGATGGAGTTGAAGTCCGATTTTCCCGCCACGCCTGCGGCTCTGGACAGTCTTTACAGGGTCGCATCTCCCATTGTGCGTGCGCTGTCTGACAACTGGGCGGTCACACGAAACAAGACGCCGGGCGCGCCCTGCAGGTCAGGACAAGCCTGTGGTCGTGAATAGTTCAACGCCGCCTGAAGAGATCATCGCCAACAGCAACCCAGTCTTCGGCCTCGAAGTGCGAGGCTTCGAACATATTCCGGACGCCGAGCGCAACATGACGCTTGGCCAGATCGGCCCCATGTGGCTGGGCGCCAATATGAACATGTTCAGCATCAGCCTGGGCTGCGTCGCCATCGCCAGCGGATTGAGCCCATGGTGGGCGTTCGCCGCCTGTGTCCTGGGCAATCTGCCCTATCTCTATCTGGGCCTCGCCTCGATCGGCGCGGCAAGGGTGGGGCTGCCGGTCACGACCCTGTCGCGGTCAGTCTATGGCGTGCGCGGCAATATATTGCACGCTGCGCTGACCTGGCTGGCCTCGATCTGCTTTGAGGCGCTGAACACTGTTTTTGGCGTGCTGGCCTGGCTGTCCCTGTTGCGGCTGATGGGATTTGAAGGCCACAGCGTCACCGCCAAGCTCATCGCGGTCGGCGTGCAACTGGCCGTCGGCGGCGGCGTGGCGGTGCTGGGTCACGCCACCATGGTCTATCTCCAGCGCTTCTTCGCCCTGGCCCTGGGGATCGTCCTTCTGGCGGTGCTGGCGCCGACCCTGCATGGACTGACCACGATCAGCGCCCCCCATGGCCAGCAGAGCGCTCTGGCCACAGCGGCGGCCTTCATGACGGCGTGCGGCGTCATCGCCAGCCAGCCTGTCAGCTATCTCTATAATGGGCCGGACTGGGTGCGTTATCTGCCCGCCGACACGTCTGGACCCCGGATATTCAAGCAGGTGTTCTGGTGGACCTTCATCCCCTGCATCGTTCTGACCGGCATGGGGGTTCTGTGGGCCAGCATGAGCGATATGAGCGATCCGGTCGCCGGGCTGAAGCCGCTTCTGCCCAACTGGCTGTATTTTCTGTTCATTCTGGCGGTGATCGCAGGGTCGGTGGCGAACAATGCGCCGACCTTCTACTCGTCCGGCCTGTCGCTTCAGGCGACCGGGCTGCGGCTCTCGCGATGGATGGCGACGGCTCTGGACATAGGCGTCTCCACCCTGCTGGTGGTCTATATTCTGTTCGTGCAGGACCTGACGAGTGTGATGAACAATTTTGTCGCCGTGCTCGTGGCCTGGTCTGGACCCTATGCCGGGGTCTGGCTGACCGACGGGATCCTGCGCGGCTGGCGCCTTGACCTGCGCGACATCCATGCTCAA
>CAIOJR010000085.1 GCA_903858685.1 uncultured Caulobacterales bacterium
GTCCCAGCTGTAAGGGGGCAATGACCTGATGATGACGATCTGAACGCGGCCGCAAGGTCGGGACACCCCGTGGTGCTGTCGGAGCTCCGTGCTCGATGGACTGATAGGGACCCAACCAGCGGACACCATCAGGGCCAGCGGCCATCAAGCGCCGCGCCAACAGGCCGGACAGATGACCGCACCCCGACAGATCGCAAAATCAGAGCATTTTACCTCTTGCAGCGCAGGGGCCATCCACAGATGACACCACCCTCAGGCCGAATACGGAGGTAGTTTGGCGTAGGACTGCCAGCACCATTTTATCCGCAGCCTGACACCACCAAACCGACAGCACCGTCATCAATTGTTCGACCCGGCAAAAACTTTTTCTAAATCTAGTTTCGGGCTACCTTAGCGAGCTCATAGCGCGGCGTGATCAGGTGAATCGCCAGGAGCGCGATGAGATAGACTGATCCCGCCACAGCGAAGATCGGCGCATAGCTGCCGACACGGTCTAGGATATAACCCGCAAACTCCGCCATCAGCATGCCGCCAATGGCGCCCGCCGTGCCGCCAATGCCCACAACTGACCCCACGGCAGCCTTGGGAAAGACGTCGGCAGGCAGGGTGTAGAGGTTGCAGGAAAAGGCCTGATGGGCTGCTGTGGCCAGACCGACCAGCAGGGTCGCCATCCACAGATTATCCACATAGGCGGCGGCGAAGATCGGCAGGACGCAGATGGCGCTGACCAGCATGGACAGCTTTCTCGCCACATTGACCGAGCGGCCTGAATGAATCAGGGCCGAAGACATCCAGCCGCCAGCAATACTGCCAAGATCCGACAGCACATAGACCACCACCAGCGGCGGGCCAAAACTCTTCAGATCCAGATGGTGGCGTTTGGCGAAGAAGTCTGGCAGCCAGAAGAGGAACATCCACCAGATCGGATCAATCAGAAACTTGGCCAAGGCATAGGCCCAGGTTTCTTTGACCTTCAGAAGACTCAGCCAGGGCGTATGTTCGACCGGATCCGCCGGATCGCTTTCAATAAAGGCAAGTTCTTCGGGCGAGACCTTCTTGTCCTGTCGCGGGGAACGATAGACGCTCAGCCAGGCGACAAGCCAGACGATCGTCAACAGGCCGGTCACGATAAAGGCGGCGCGCCAGCCCAGGGTCAGGGTGATGGCCGGCACCAGCAGCGGCGTGATGATGGCGCCAATATTGGCCCCGGCGTTGAACAGGCCGGTGGCCAGCGCCCGCTCCTTTTTCGGGAACCATTCCGCGACCGCCTTCAGCCCGGCGGGGAAATTGCCCGACTCGCCCAGTCCCAGCGCAAACCGGACCAGCGCAAAGCCGCCAAAGCCGGACACCAGAGCATGAGCCATGTGGGCCATGGTCCAGAGCGCCACCGCGCTAGCATAGCCGAGTCTCGCGCCGATCCGGTCGATCAGGCGGCCAAAACCCAGATAACCGATGGCATAGGCGGCCTGAAACCAGAAGACGATGTTGCCGTAATCCGTTTCGGACCAGGCGAACTCATGGGCCAGCAAGGGCTTGAGCACGCCCACAATCTGGCGATCAATGTAATTGATCGCGGTGGCGGCGAACAGCAGTCCGCAGATCACCCATCGCCGACCGCGTCCGAATCGCCCGCCATCCGCCGTCAAGCTCATCCGATCGGTCCCTTCTGCGCCGCGATAATCTGACCGGACACCGCGCCCAGACCGTCAAACTCAACCTGGAAGGTCTGACCCGGCCGGATGACATGCACACCCGTCATGGCCCCTGTCGTGACCCACTGGCCACGCTTTAGCGGCGTTCCGCGACGTGCAAGATGAGAGGCGAGCCAGGCGAGAGCGCCCAAAGGCCCGCCCGGCACGTCGCTCGCACGACCCGCGCCCACCTCGGCGCCGTCAACCAGTGTGCGACAGCGCACCTGAGACGGGTCTTCGAGCGCGCCGGGGGCAATAGCTGGCCCTAGAAACAGCCCGGCATTATTGCCGAAATCGCTGGCCGTGACACAGGGGCCCAAATCATTGATCCCGGCAAAGGGGCTGCCCGCCATCTCGACCGCCGCGCGCGCCTCAGCCACCAGAGGGGCGATGGTGCAGGCGGTCCAGTCGGAGCGCCCGTCCGGAGCATCATGGCCGATCAACAGGGCGACCTCCCCCTCGACCGCACAAAAACCACCCTCGATGGCTGAAAAGACGACCTCAGCCCCGGGCGCGGCCTCGACAATCGCCTCCGCGAAGATCGGCCCGCTCAGCCGGTCATCCCCGAAATGGTCGGATTCAGGGGGATGGATACGCCCGATCTTCCAGCCCGCCAGGGTCTGGCGCACAAGGCCAAGAGCCTGGGACTGGATCGCATAGGCCGCGTCCAAGGTCAGTGGCACAGGGCCGGGATAGACCTGAACGGCGCACTGCTCCGCGCGCGCCTGAACAAAGGCCCGGGCGATGCTCACTGCGCTCGACGCCCCCGACTGAGGTCCGTCCATACCGTTGTTTCCTCCGAATTATTGGCTGATCCCCGTATAGGAAACCGGTGTCAATATCAATGAAAAGACGAAAGCGCCTGCACGATTGCGGCTGCTGCGCCCCGTCGGGTCAGATCGACATAGGCTGTCCGCAGGGCATCGCGCACCGCAGGCAGCCTGGCTTCGTCCGAAAAGATGGTCGGATCGTGAAGAAAGTCGTCCACGTCACGCGCACTGCCCGTCGCCGCCAGCCCATGTGCCTGCAACCGCGCCGCCAGCGGATCGGTCAGGGCGCGCCCTCTTCGCGCCGCCTCGACGCAGAACAGCATCCAACCCGCAATGGCCAGGGCCAACACGGGCGCAGACTGGCCGCGCCGCACCGTCTCGACCAGGCTCGCCATCAGGCGCACCGGAACCTTCTGGCTGCCATCCCAAGCGATCTGGGACAGGCGATGAACGATCACCGGATTGCGGAACCGGTTCATCAAGTCCGCACGATAGACCGCCAGATCAAGACCGGCGGGCGCAGACAGAAGCGGCGACACCTCGTCCCACAAACGCCCCGTGGCGGCGGCCAGCAAAGGCGTTCCACAGGCCTGGTACACTGTCTCAAGCCCCATGGCCAGACCGAGATAGGCGAGCATGGAATGGGCGCCGTTCAACAGGCGAAGCTTTGCGCGCTCAAAGGCGGGCACGTCTGTCGTGATCTGGACGCCCGCCGCCGCCCAGTCGGGCTGTTGGCCGGCGTCCGACTTTTCGACCACCCACTGCACAAAGGCTTCGCGCTGCACGGGCCACGCATCGACCAGACCGGTCTCGCTCGCCACGCGTTCGCGCAGGGCGTCGTCCGTCGCGGGTGTGATGCTGTCCACCATGGTGGAGAGGAACAGGCTCTCGCCCCCGATCCAATCCGCCAAGTCCGGGTCCAGACGCCGGGCATAATCCACCACAGCGCGGCCAAGCTTGCCGCCATTGTCCGAAAGATTGTCGCAAGGCGCGATCAGAAAGGGCGCCAGACCCAACGCGCGACGACGCTTCATCCCCAGATAGATCCAGCCGATCAGCGAAGCAGGCCGCTCCGGGCAGGCCAGATCAGCGATGATCTCAGCTCGCTCGAGGTCGAGCGCGCCGGAGGCTGTCAGGCAATAGCCTTTTTCCGTTACGGTCGAGGTGATCAGCTTCAGGCCGGGATCGGTCAGACGCCGCACCACGGCCTCATAAGCGCGCGGCGCGGTCAACCTCTCTCGCAGCGAAGCGATGACCATCAAGCGTGTCTCCGCATCGCGCTGCGCCAGCACATAGAGCCCGTCCTGCGGGTCCAGCGCCGCCTGCAGGTCCGGCGAACGCAGAGACACGGCGCTGACAGCCCAACGCGGGTCTTCGGCTAAAAGTTGATGAAAAGCAAAGGCTTGATGGGCGCGATGAAAGGCGCCGGGGCCGAAATGGGCCACGCCGATCTGCACGGCGCGCGGATCATAGGCCGGACGCTCCAGCCGCGCGGAGGCCAACGGCAGATTGGCGAGCGAAAGCCGCAGACCACCGTCTCTCACAGTGTCGCCCCGTCCTTCCAGAGCGCGATCTCACGCTCTTCATTGGTCTCTGATCTGGTGGGCCGACCCGATGCGGTGGCAAGGATCAGGTCCATCAGCCGGTCGGACAGGCTGGCCAGGGTTTCACCGCTAAGTCGCGCGCCCGCGTCAAAATCGATCCAGCGTGCTTTGGTCGTCGCCAATGCGCTGTTGGAGGCGATTTTCAGGGTCGGCGCCGGAAAGCCCAAAGGGGTTCCGCGCCCCGTGGTGAACAGGACGATCTGTGCGCCCGCCGCGACCAGAGCGGTGGAGGAAACCGCATCATTTCCCGGCGCCTCCAGCAGGGTCAGACCCGGCAGGTTGGCCCGCTCGCCATAGTTCAGAATGTCGGTCAGCACCGCTTCGCCCGCCTTTTGCGCCGCGCCCAGCGATTTTTCCTCCAGCGTTGTGACGCCGCCCTCGCGATTGCCCGGTGAAGGGTTTTCAGAGACTGGCAGTCCACGCTCATGAAAGTAGGTTTTGAAGCGCTGGATCAGCGCTGCGCCCCGCTCGAAAGTCGCAGAGTCCGCAGCCCGGTTGAGCAGTGCGCTTTCAGCGCCGAACAGCTCTGGAATCTCGGTCAGGATCGGACCGCCGCCGGCGTCCGCCAGCCGAGTGGCGATGCTGCCAACCAGCGGGTTGGCGGTCAGGCCGGAAAAGGCGTCCGAGCCGCCGCATTTCAAGCCGATCCTCAGGGCGGACAGGGGCATGGGCTGACGCTGATCCCGCGCGGCGAGGTCCATCAACGCCTCCACCGCCTCCAGTCCCGCCTCCAACTCGTCCGACACGCCCTGGGCCTCAAAGATTTTCAGGCGCTCCGGCGGTTGTTCAATGCGAGAGGCCATGGCTGCCAGCCGGTTGTTCTCACAGCCAAGCCCGACCACCAGAACCCCGCCCGCATTGGGATGGGAGGCCAAAGCCGCCAGTATGTCGCGGGTCCTGGCCAGATCATCGCCCAGTTGGGAACAGCCCAGCGGATGGCTGAAGGCATAGACGCCGTCGACCCGGCCCGCCATCTGGGCGCGAGCACGCTCGGCGATGCGTCTGGCCGTATTGGCGACACAGCCGACCGTGGGGATGATCCAGATCTCGTTGCGCACGCCGACCCCGCCATTGGCGCGTCCATATCCCATGAAGGTTCGGGCGTCTGGCGCAGGCTCCCGCCGGGCAGGCGACGGCGTATAGACCAGATCGCTCTCGACCGTCAGGGCTGAGTCAAGATTGTGGGTGTGCACATGGGCGCCGACGGAGATCGGCGATGTCGCCCTGCCGATAGACGCCCCGTATTTGAGCACGGTGTCGCCGGGCTGATGCGCGCGCACTGCGAACTTGTGACCCTTTGGAATGTCGCTCAGGACCTGGACGGTCGTCCGCTCCAGATCGACCGCCTCGCCCGCTGCGATCGGACGCAAGGCCACCGCCACGGAGTCCACGGGGTTCACGACCAAAGCCATCGGGGCGATTGGGACGGTTTCATCA
>CAIOJR010000086.1 GCA_903858685.1 uncultured Caulobacterales bacterium
GGCGACCAGCAGGGTCAGGCCGAGGCCCGTCACCGCCGCCGCTCTCAGAAGTGTCTTCGTCATCTCATTCATCCTTCGTCTCATGCTCACGCCCTGCCCCGGCCGAACCCGATCAGTGCGGCCTACGTCGCATTTGCAGCATGAACCTGAGATGAAGCCCGTTTCCGTCGCCGTGAGACGACGTCAGATGAGTCCGGCGAGGGGGCTGGAGGGGTCTGCGTACATCCGGCGCGGCATCCGGCCGGCCAGATAGGCCTGCCGCCCGGCGATCACCGCGTGCTTCATGGCGCTGGCCATGAGGATGGGGTCCTTGGCCTCAGCGATGGCGGTGTTCATCAGGATCGCGTCGCAGCCGAGCTCCATGCCGATCGCGGCGTCCGACGCCGTGCCGACGCCGGCGTCGACCAGCACGGGCACGGTGGCCTGCTCCACGATCAGGCGGATATTGACCCGGTTCTGGATGCCCAGGCCCGAGCCGATGGGGGCGCCCAGCGGCATGATGGCGACCGCCCCCGCCGCTTCCAGCTTGCGCGCATAGACCGGGTCGTCGGAGCAATAGACCATGACGTCGAAGCCCTCCGACACCAGAAGCTTCAGCGCCCGCAGGGTCTCCTCCATATCGGGATAGAGGGTCCTGGGGTCGGACAGGACCTCCAGCTTGACGAGAGACCAGCCGCCGGCTTCGCGCGCCAGACGCAGGGTCCGCACCGCATCCTCGCCCGTGAAACAGCCCGCCGTATTGGGTAGATAGGTGAAGCGGTCAGGCTTCACATAGTCCACCAGCATGGGCTGGCTCGGATCGGACAAGTTCACCCGGCGCACGGCGACCGTGACAATCTCTGCGCCCGCCGCCTCGGCCGCCGCCGCATTGGTGGCGTAGTCCTTGTACTTTCCCGTGCCCACGATCAGGCGCGAGCGGAACGTGCGACCTGCAACGGTCCAGCTGTCATCGTGGGACAAGGGCGTCTCCTCAAGGGTGCGGGGCGGCGACTGATAGCGCTGTGGCGGCCATAAGTCATCCGGTCAGCGCAGATATGACCTGACCCGGATCAACCGCCGCCGACAAATTGCACGATTTCGATCCGGTCGCCGTCGCACACAGGGGTCTTGGCATAGAGCGAGCGGGGCACGATCTCCAGATTGAGCTCCACCGCCACTTTTCGCAGATCAAGCCCCAGGGCCGTGACCAATGCGCCCAGATTGGGCGCATCATCCACCGCCCGGACCTCTCCATTGATCGTCAGTTGCATCGATCAAGCGCTCCATTACCGCACAGGCCGCTTGTGGCGGTTTGGTCACAGGGATACAAGACCTGTTCCTGTCACCTGGACCAAAGGGCGTATGCCAAAGCCGATCTATGTGCTCAACGGACCAAACCTCAATCTATTGGGCGTCCGCGAGCCGCACATCTATGGGACGACCACCCTTGCCCAGGTTCAAGAGCTTGCGCAGACTCGCGCGGAGTCGTTTGGCTTTGACGTTGTCTTTCGCCAGTCCAACCATGAGGGCGACCTGATCGACTGGATCCAGGAGGCGCGCACCGAGGCCTCTGCTATGGTGATCAATCCGGCAGGCTATGGCCATACATCGGTCGCCCTGCTGGACTCCCTCAAGACGCTCACGATCCCGGTCGTGGAATGTCATCTCTCCAACCCCGCCGCCCGGGAAGACTTCCGGCGGCATACTTTCGTATCACTGGCGGCCCGTGGCCAGGTCACGGGCTTCGGCCCGGCCAGCTATGAACTGGCGGTGGAAGCCGCTGCCCGTCTGGCGTCTGACAAGGCCTAAGGCCGACACGCCCAAACTCAAGGTGAATAGATGAGCTCTCTCAAGGACACGGCAGACCTCCCGGAAAAGCCGAAGCCCGTCGGCGACCCGATCGACACCAAGCTGGTGCGTCGACTGGCCGACATTCTGAAGGACACCGGCCTCAGCCAGATCGAAGTGGAGCGCGGGGACCTGCGCATTCGCGTCGCGCGCGAACTGACCGCAGCGCCGCAAGGCTTTGCGCCGACCCATTACGCCCCTGCGCCCGCCCAATATGCGCCAGCGCCCGCCGCGCCGGTGGAAGCGCCGCCCGCCCCCGTGGCCGCAACGCCTGCGCCGGTTCGCGCCGGTGATCTGGTCAAGTCGCCCATGGTCGGCACGGTCTATCTGCAACCCCAGCCGGGCGCAGACAGCTTCGTGAAGGTGGGCGATACAGTGTCGCAGGGCCAGACCCTGATGATCATTGAAGCGATGAAGACCATGAATCCCGTCCCGGCGCCGCGCGCGGGCAAGGTGGTCGAGGTTCTGGTGGGCGACGGCCAGCCGGTGGAGTTCGGCGAACCCCTCATCGTGCTCGAATAGGTCGGCGCCGTCATGTTCGACAAGATTCTCATCGCCAACCGGGGCGAAATCGCGCTCCGGGTCCACCGCGCCTGCAAGGAAATGGGCATAGCCACCGTGGCGGTCCATTCCGAAGCCGACGCCGGCGCCATGCATGTGCGTCTGGCCGATGAAAGCGTGTGCATCGGTCCGGCCGCCGCGTCGAAAAGCTATCTCAACATCCCCTCAATCATAGCGGCGTGTGAGATTACGGGCGCACAGGCCGTGCACCCCGGCTACGGCTTTCTGTCGGAAAACGCCCGGTTTGCGGAAATCGTAGACGCCCATGGCCTGACCTTTATCGGTCCCAGGCCTGAGCATATCCGCATGATGGGCGACAAGATCACCGCCAAACAGGCGGCCAAGGATGCGGGCATCCCCGTCGTCCCGGGGTCTGAGGGCGGCGTCAGCACCGACGAAGAGGCTGTCGAGGCGGCCGAAGCCATCGGCTTCCCGGTCCTGATCAAGGCTGCGTCCGGCGGTGGCGGTCGCGGGATGAAGGTGGCCAAGGATCGTGACGGCCTGCTCGAAGCCGTCTCCACCGCAAGGTCGGAAGCCGCCGCAGCGTTTGGCGACGGTACGGTCTATATGGAGCGCTACCTGCAGAAGCCGCGCCACATCGAGATTCAGGTGATCGCCGACAGCCATGGCAATGTCTGCCATCTGGGCGAACGCGACTGCTCCTTGCAACGCCGTCACCAAAAGGTGTTGGAGGAAGCCCCCTCGCCTGCGCTTGATCCTGTCGCCCGCGCCAGGATTGGTCAGGTGGTGGTCGAGGCCATCAAGAAGATCGGCTATCTGGGCGTCGGCACGATCGAGTTCCTCTATGAGGACGGAGAGTTCTTCTTTATCGAGATGAACACCCGCCTTCAGGTCGAACATCCGGTGACCGAGGCCATTACCGGCATCGATCTGGTGCGCGAACAGATCCGCATCGCTGCGGGCCTGCCGCTCAGCTTCACCCAGGATGACATCGTCTTTGAAGGCCACTCGATTGAGTGTCGGATCAATGCCGAAAACCCCCGCACCTTCACCCCGTCTCCGGGTCAAGTGACCGACTTCCATGCCCCGGGCGGACTCGGCGTTCGTCTCGATTCAGCGCTCTATGCGGGTTATGTGATCCCGCCCTATTATGACAGCCTGGCGGGCAAGCTGATCGTGCATGGCCGCGACCGGGCCGAGGCCATAGCGCGTATGCGACGCTGTCTGTCTGAAATGGTGGTCGGCGGCATTGAGACCACCATTCCGCTGTTTCAGGACCTTCTGGTGGAGCCCGACATCATCAAGGGCGAATACAACATCCACTGGCTGGAAAACTGGATCAAGGCCCAGACCCCGGCATGAGGATTGCGCCTCTCCCCGTCTGGTGGCGCCGGTCAGACGGGCGGGCGTCGCCGCGTGGCGACTAGATTGTGCGCATGTCCGAAGCGCTGACGCCGGAAATCCTGTTAGGTCTTTACGCCAGCGGGGTCTTCCCCATGGCCGAAGGGCGCGATGATCCGCGCATCTATGTCGTGGACCCGCCACAGCGCGGCGTCCTGCCGTTGGACAGCTTTCACATCCCCAGACGACTGGCCCGGACCGTGCGGCAGGATCGCTTCACCATTCGCACGGATACAGCTTTTGAACAGGTGCTGGAGGGCTGCGCGGGGGGTGGGCCGGATCGGCCGGAAACCTGGATCAACGAAGATATCCGCAGCCTCTATATTCAACTGCATCAGGCGGGACGCGCTCACAGCGTCGAATGCTGGCGCGACGGCGACCTTGTCGGCGGGCTCTATGGCGTGAGGCTGGGCGGCGCCTTTTTTGGCGAGAGCATGTTCAGCCGCGCGCGAGACGCCAGCAAGGTCGCGCTCGTTCACCTGATCGCCCGCCTGACCCATGGCGGCTTCACCCTGCTGGACTGCCAGTTCACGACCGATCATCTTGAGACCTTCGGCGTGATAGAGATCCCGCGTCGCGCCTATCGCCAGCGACTGCGGGCGGCGCTTTCCATAGAGGCTGATTTTTACGGATTGCCGCCAGGCGCAGCCGGCGCCGTGGCCTTGCAGGCGATCAGCCACAGATCATAGACCGGATGAGAGAATGGGTGGACGGCGGGCGCATTGGCGTACATCCAGCCCCGATAGACCTCGCGCGCCGCCGCTGTGGTCAGTCCCTCCGGCTGCGACAGGGCCGTCAGATGGGCGATGGAGTCCGGCGCATCTTCCGAAGGCGCCGTCGTCTCACAGGCGCTGACGGTGATCACGAGCCCCTTGAATCGCACCGGCTGGCCGACCTTGGCCTCAAACCGCAAGGTCTGGGCGGTCACCTTGTCCACCGCCTGTAGTACGGCCGAGCCGTAGCGCGGGCGCTTGACAGGATCGGGCCCCTTTGCGGCGGTGACGTTGTCTGCACTGTCGGGATCCGCCTGGGCCTCGGCGCCGGCAATATCCTGCGGAGTCACCGTGCCGATCGAATAGTCGCGGTTCGTCGCAGCCTTTGCTCCTGTCGCGGCTGGCGCGGCCTTCACGGGCGCAGAGGGCGTCGCCGAGGGTTGCGGATGGGGCGCCTCTTGCGCCAGGACCAGCCCCACGCCGCCGCCGACAAGGGAGGTCGCCAGCACGATCAAGGCCAGGTTGAGGGCGCGCGCCACGTCAATCAGCCGGGATAAGGATCAGCAGCAGGCTTTGTGGTCGCCGGTGCAGGCGCAGCGGGCGCAGAAGGCGTCGCGGCAGGGGTGGACCCATTTGCCGAAGGCGAACGCACGAACTGTCCGATCAGCCCAAACAGGTCCACTGCGCCCTGTGTGTTCTGAAACTCAGCGCCCGGCTTCATGTCATCCGCCGCGCCGCCGGGCGCAATCGCTACCAGCTGGCCGCCCAACAGACCGGACGATGTGATCTTTGCGGTGGAGTCCGCCGGCAGCTTCACACCCTTGTCGATCGTGAAGTGCACCTTGGCCAGAAACGTCTTGGGGTCCAGTTCGATGCGCGACACGGCGCCCACCTTGACGCCGGCCACACGAACATCTGCGCCGGTGGCCAGAGCCCCGACATCGCCAAAACGGCCCACAAGCTCGTAGCCGCCCGCCTGCGAACCCGTGGTCGCATGGCCCAGCGCATAGATCAGGAATCCGGCGGCGGCGGCCAGGACAATAGCGCCTACGCCCGTCTCGGCCCAGGTTTCAGACTTAGACACGCTCTGTTGCTCCGATGAGGATCAGGCGTCTTCGCCCGGCGTCCAGGCCTGATAATCGCCGGACGCGTTGGCGCGATCGCCGCCACGGGAAATCGCCCCCCTGGGCCGCCACGCATATAGCGTGCCGGTCAGATTGGGCAGATGCTCCGTCTCGAACTTCTGACGCTTCAACGGCGCGCGGGTCGGCGGTTCGTCGAAGGTGTAATGCAGCCACCCGTGCCAGTCGGCAGGAACCTTCGACGGCTCCGCATAGCCGCGGTAGAGCACATAGCGCCGCTTGCGAGAGTCATAGCTCTCCTTATTGGTGCGGCACTCGAAATAGCGATTACCGAACTCGTCCGAACCGACCAGCGTCGCATTGCGGGCAATGGTGAAAAGGATGCCGAGCGTGGCGCTGTTCCACCAGGTGAAGATCATCTTGAGCAAGGGAAAAACCACTTTCTCAGGCGTTTGAGGAGGCGCGCGGACTATAGGCGCCGCGACACGCGCCGTCCAGCCATCTGCAGGCGGAGTTTCCTTTAGCACAAGTCGCGGACAGAGCAATTCTCCATCTGGACCAGACGCAACATGTTGTGTTTCAGTGGACATGTTTTCGCAAACTGTTGCGGTATGGCCGAGTTCGGCCTAGCCTTCCTTCAGAGGGTGATGGGTCATGGGGCGATTAATGCGGTTCGATCGTTGGTTCGCTGATGCGGCGCAGGCTGTCGATTTGGAGCCCCGTGAGGTCGAAAAACCCCATGGATGGCTCGTTGCGCCGGCGCCGGCCCACTGGACCGATGTGCGAGTCGAGGCCTGGCTGGACTGGGCTGAGCGCCTGCCGACCGACGCGCCGGGAGAACTGAATGCGCCTTGTCTGCAAGGCGAGCCCGGTCCCGCGCTGAATGGCGCGTTCGACCTGTTCGCGGGGCGACTGGCGCACTGGGGCTGGGCGCTGGGCCTGTTCGACCGCGATATCGACGCGGCAAATTTTCGCGACGACCTGGTCGCGACCCTGATATTGGGCATGGCTGCGCCGGGACTGGAGCGCGCCAGAGGCCATCGCGTCTCGCCCTTCACAGGGGAGACTGTGCGCAAGCCCGCCACAGTGGCTGACCTGTCCACAGCGGACGGCCGCGCACGCCTTGACGCCCATCTGGCCGCCAGCCGCGCCGCCGCCCTCAGCGCCAACGCCCTCTATCATCTGGACGGCCGACTTCAGGCCGTGTCCCACGCTGTGTCGCGGTGTGAAGGCGACCGACGCGCCTGTTCCGATCCCAGCGCCAATCCCGCCCTGGCCCGGGCCGCACGCGCCGCTCGCGCGGCGGGCGCCAGCGACGCGAGCATCCTTGACGCCATAACCCTGGGGGCTCAGGGGCTCACGCCCTCTCGACCTGAACCGTCCATCCCCGCCGCCAATCTCCTGGCGGTCGCGACCAATTGGGAGATCGGCATCGCCGCCCGCGCCGCATGGGAAGACGGCGCACTGCTGACCGCGCCCGACACGCGCTGCGCCCAGCAACTGGCGAGACTGGCCGCGGCCCCGCGCTGCGCCCTCGACATCAACGCCTTCATCGAAGACGGCCAACTGAACGCGCCATCCCTATCCGCCGCGGTGCGTCTGTGGACGGTGGCGCTGGAAATCATGCTCGCAGCCGGATTCGCCGAAACACCGGAACAGGCGTCCATCCGCCATCACGACCGGCCATTGCTTCTGACCCTGGCGGGTCTGGCGGAATGGTGCGTGTCGCGAGGGCTTTCGGTGACCGACATATCGGCGCTTCGCGCCTCAGCCATCGCGTCAGCCGCGGCGACTGCGGCGTCTGCGGAACTGGGCGCCTTTGCCGGTCCCGCCCCGGCCGCGGCATCAGAGGCCACCCTGGCGGCTCTGCGCCTCAACGCGCTGGCGGGCTTTTCCGAAGGCGTTGGCGCGCCGGAAGCCTGTTCAATCTTCCGGGAGATCGCGGCAAAGGATCTGCGCAACACCAGTGCTTTCGGCTTTTTCTCCGATCCAGACATCAGCCTCAGGCTGGGCGGTCGATCGCTTGGCGCTGAACCCTGGTCAGGGCCCGTCGGCCAGTCGGAAAGCGCTGACGGTCTAACCCTGCCCACCCTGAAGGCCGAGGCGCTCGACGCCGCCGACCGTCTGGGTCTGAGCGGCGCCGATCTGCGGGCTGCTGCACTGGGAACGCGTTCGTTCGAGACGGGCCCGATCAACCGCTCCACCCTCCATGCCAGGGGCTTCAGCGAACACGAAATGGGCCGCGCCGAAGCCGCGCTCTTCACCGCGCGCCGTCTGACCGACGCCTTCGCCCCGAAGACTGTCGGGGAAGGCTTCGTGCAGGACGTGCTGGGCGTCAGTCCTGACCGACTTGAGGATCCCGCATTGAACGTGCTGGAACTGGCCGGCTTCAGCGCAGACGAAATCGCCGAAAGTGAACGGATCATTCTGGGGGGCGGCGAGCTTCACACGCTAAGTCCCCTGTTCGCGCCGCCAACCCCGGAGTCACGCATCGCAGCCGCCGCAGCGTTTGCGCCGCTGACGCTGGCGCCGTCCGTACTGACCCTGCCGCTGAGTGCGGAGGCGGCGGTCAATGACATTGAAATTCTGCTGGAACAGGCCTTCGCCGCCGGGATCGAGGGTGTGCGGATCCTGCGCGCATCGCCCGCGACGTCGCTGAACCTGCCCGCAGAAGCCGAACCACGCGCCTTCAATCAAACGCAATCACCGGCCGCCCAGCCCTCGGAAAAACCGACCGAACGCGTTGTCGAGCGCATCATAGAGCGGGACCGCACGCGACGACGCCTGCCTGACCGTCGGAAAGGCTATATCCAGAAAGCCGCGGTCGGCGGGCACAAGGTCTATATCCACACCGGCGAATATGACGACGGCGAACTGGGCGAGATCTTCATCGACATGCACAAGGAGGGCGCCGCTTTCCGCTCCGTGATGAACAATTTCGCCATAGCGATATCGATCGGGCTGCAGTACGGGGTGCCGCTGGAAGAGTTCGTCGACGCCTTCGTCTTCACCCGCTTTGAGCCTGCCGGACCTGTGACGGGCAATGACTCGATCCGTTCAGCCACCTCGATCCTGGACTATGTGTTCCGGGAACTAGGCATCAGCTATCTGGATCGCCATGACCTGGCCAATGCCGACCCCGACGCCCTGCATGCGGACGGACTGGGCGGGGGCGCGGCGGACGAGCTGGAATCTCTGCCGGCGGCCAAATTCATCTCGAAGGGATTCAGCCGCGGCGCCACGCCGGACAACCTGCTGTTCCTTCCCACGGCCAGAAAGCCCGAAGGGCGCGATCCGGGCAATGACGCCAGCTTTGATGTCTGCCCCAATTGCGGCGACATCTCGATGGTCCCCAAGGGGGGCGGCATGATGTGTGTCACGTGCGGCGCGGCTCAGGAAAGCCGTGGTTAGCAACGTGCATCCTCTGGCGGTCGCCTTTGTCGCCGTTGCCATGGCGGCGGCAACGACACACGCCGCCGCACAGAACGTGGCGCAGATCAAACGGGCGAGCGGCGGGGATAATTGTGTCGGCTGCAATCTGTTTCAGGCCGATTTCAGCGGCAAGACCCTGAAAGGCAAGACCTTTAGCCACGCACGCCTGCGGCAGGCGGACCTTAGCCTTGGCGTCTTCACCGCCAGCCGCTTCGACCATGCCGACCTGAGAGACGTGAACTTCTATGGCGCCCTGGCCGGACATGCGGACTTCACAGGCGCAGACCTGCGCAACGCCAGTCTGGTGGGGGGCTATTTCCAAGCCGCCCGATTTGCCCACGCCAAGCTGGATGGCGCCAATCTGGGCGGCGCGGACCTGATTGGCGCCCTGGGCCTGAACCAGGCCATGTTGTCGACGGCCTGCGGCGACGCCGCCACCCGCCTGCCCTCAGGGTTGGACGTTCCGGCCTGCAAATAGCCAAGCTTCGAAAATGGTTCAGGTTTCCATTACTTCGAATTAAGTGGCGCCGAGGCGCAATTGATCGCTATTGAAAAGGCCAGTCCCGCCCCGTCGCCGCGAATGGAGCTATTCGCCCAACATGCTTCGCGCCCTGCTCGCCTTTGCCCTGTCCAGCCTTTTGTCCATCCATGCGATGGCGGAGGATCGCGATGTTGCGCGGCGCATGTCATTTGGCGGGTCTTGTGAAAAGTGTGACCTGTCGGGCAAGAAGCTGGTCGGCTCAGCCTTCATCAGTTCCAATTTCAGCCAAGCGAACCTCAGCGGCGCGGACCTGAGAGGCGCCTCCTTCCACGCCTCGAACTTTGCAGACGCCAATTTCACCGGGGCGGACCTGCGCGGCGCCAGCCTGATCGCAAGCAATTTCAACAATGCACAACTGGGAGGCGCAAAGCTGGAAGGCCTGAGCGCCAGGGCGTCCAACTTCACGGGCGCCCATCTGTCCCATGCCAGCCTGCGCAGCGCCGACCTGATCGCCACCGACTTTCGCGGCGCGGACATGGCGGGCGTCGACATGGGCAATTCCACCCTGATCGCCATAGGACTTCAGAATGTGGATTCGCGCGGCGCTGATTTCCACAATGCAGATATGAAGAGCGCGGTGCTTCGTGGCGGGCGCTTCGATCACGCCAATTTTCGCGGTGCAAACCTCATCCTTGCCACCCTGACGAACGGAGCCTTCAATAGCGCCGACTTTGCAGAGGCGGATATGCGCCATGCCGATATTCGGGGCGCAGACCTGGCGAC